>JBFKGB010000013.1:0-19455 GCA_041633535.1 Euzebya sp.
CCCGACGTGGACAAGGAGGCGGCGGTGCAGCTGCTCGCCCGGCTGCTGTGGCGTGGCCTTGGCGGCTTCGAGCGCCCCGCCACCTGAGCGGTGAGCCGGATCCACCATGGTGGATCCGGTGAGCCAAACCCACCATGGTGGATCTGGTGCATCCGGCGAGCGGTTCACGTGCGACCTACCCTGCGGGCCGATGGACGTCTCACCGATCCTCACCGCCGTCGTGTGGGTGGGCGCCGGCCTGCTGGTGCTCGCCGGCGCGATGAAGCTGCGCACGCCTGACGCGGCGATGGCCGCCCTGCACTCGCTGCGTCTGCCCTCGGGGCGGGTGGCGGCCCGGCTGCTGGGTCTGGGCGAGATCGCCGCGGGCGCAGCCGTCGTCCTGCTGGGCGGTCGCACCGGCGCGGCGCTGGCCGCCCTCGTCTACCTGGGTCTGGCGGGGGTCGCCGCCCGCCAGCGGGCGCGCCAGATCGACTGCGGCTGCTTCGGCGTCCGTCGGTACCCGGTCTCGCGGCTGCACGTGGGCGTGAACACCGTCGTGGCGGTCGTCGCCGCCGTCGCTGCCGCGCTCCCCTCCTCAACCCTCTGGTCGTTGACCGACCTGACGCAGGACGCCGGTCTGCTGGGCACGGCCGCGGCCGCCGTGCTGCTGGCCACTGCCGTCGGGCTGCTCACCGTCATGATGGAGCAGGCCGGCCTGGCCGAGGCCCCGCGCGTCCGCGCCCGCACCACGGCGGCGGGCACATGACCGTCGTCGTCGCCCTGCTGGCCGTCGTCGTCGCGCTGCTGGCCGTCCTGGTGGCCGGGCTGCTGCGCACCAACGCCGACGTGCTGCGTGCCCTGGAGGACCTGGGTGCAGGACTCGAGGACGACGGGCCGGGACCCCGGACACGCACCGACGCCCAGCCGGCGGCCCAGGCGCGGACCGGCCGGGGCGCCATGGACGTCGAGGGGACGACCCTGGACCGCGGGTCGGCCGCGCTGCGGATCGTCGGCGCCGGCCACGACACCCTCCTGCTGTTCCTGTCCAGCGGCTGCCTGACCTGCCGGTCCTACTGGGACGCGCTGCGCGAGCCGGGCGGCCTGGGCCTGCCGTCGCGCATCCGCGTGGTGGCCGTCACCAAGGACCTGGACGCCGAGAGCCCCTCCAGCCTGGCCGAGCTCGTGCCGCGCCACGGCGCCGAGCACGTCATGAGCTCACAGGCGTGGGCGGACTACGCCGTGCCCGGCTCGCCCTACGCCGTCCTCGTCGGGGGCCGTGAGGGGCGGGTCATCGGGGAGGGGACCGGCGGCAGCTGGGAGCAGGTCGCCAACCTGCTGTCCCAGGCGACCGGCGACCTCGCCTACGTCGGTGAGGACACCCAGCGGACCCGCAAGGCCGGCCGGGACATGGCCGTCGAGCGCGACACCGACGCCGAGCTGCTGGCCGCCGGGATCCGGCCGGGCGACCCCAGCCTGTACCCCGTCGAGACCACTGGCACCGACGAGGACCCCGACGAGCTGGACGGTCCCACGCCGTGATCGTGCTGGGGATCGCGCTGGCCGTCCTGGCCGCGGTCCGCACGCAGTGGTCCCCCTGAGGCGAGTCGATGCTCTCGAGCATCTCCCCGGTCGGGGAGCACGGACGTGGTCAGCGCTGGTGGCTGACCGTGACGGCCTACACCGTCGCCTCGGTCGCCGCCGGCAGCGCGATGGGCGCAGGCCTTGGCCTGCTGGGCGGCCTGCTGCTGGACGGGACGGCCGAGGCGGTGCGTCTGCTGGCCCTGGCCGCCGTCGCCCTCGTCGGTCTGCTGGTCGACGCCACCACCGGTCCGCCGAGCCTGCACCGTCAGGTCGACGAGCGCTGGCTGACCCGCTACCGCGGCTGGGTGTACGGCGCGGGGTTCGGTGCGCAGCTGGGCACCGGCGTGGTGACGATCATCCCCTCGACCGTGGTGTACGCGACGTGGGCCGCGGCGGTCCTCGTCGCGGACCCGGTGGCCGGTCTGCTGGTCGGCGCGACCTTCGGCGCCGTCCGCGCAGCGCCCCTGGTCGCCGCCGGTCGGATCCGGCGTGTCAGCGCGCTGCGCCGGGCGCTCGCCAGGATGGAGCGGGCACGGCGACCCGTCGCGCGGACCGTCCCGGTCGCCCAGATGGCCGTAGCCGTGCTCGCCATCGCACGGTCGGGAGCGGTATGACTTGTCGCTCCCCTCACGACACACAGGACAGGTGACCGCACAGTGCGAATCGAAGGCCACGGCTTCCGCGTCGACCTGCCGACCCCCTGGGAGGGGGCGGTCCGGACCGGTGAGGTGTCCGAGGCGCTGAGCAGGCGCGCCGCCGCCACGGGCCGTCAGGTGCAGACCCCGCCCGTGCTGCACCTGTCCACCGCGCGTCTGCCGGCGGTCCGGGGCGACTTCGGGTCAGGCGCTGTCGACCTGCTGACCAGCGCCGACACCTTCGTCGCCGTCGTCGAGTACGGGGCGGACAGCCTGGGGACGCCCCTGTTCGACACCGGACCGCTGCCCCGGTCGCTGGACCCCCGGCGCTTCCAGCCCAACGGGCTGCAGCGTGCGATCCCCGGCCAGTCGGGCTTCCAGCACTTCTGCACCGAGAACGGCCGGCCGCTGTGCCTGTACGTCGTCCTGGGCGCCCACCACAGCGCCCGCAAGCTCGTCCGCAACGTCAACGACGTCCTCTCCCGCCTCCAGGTGGCATCACGATGACCCACTCCACCTCGTTCGCACAACGTGCCGCGACCCGCGCCGGCCAGCTGCTGACGCTGGCGCCTGACCGCGGCCGCCGCAGCTTCCTGCGTCGTGCAGCGCTGGTCGGCACCGCGCTGGCCGTCAACCCGTTCGACTTCATCCTGCGACCGCAGAGCGCCTACGCGTCCGTCTGCGGGCCGGCCAACGAGTGCAGCCAGGGCTGGACGGCCTTCTGCTGCACCATCAACGGCGGTGCGAACACCTGCCCGGACGGCAGCTACGTCGCGGGCTGGTGGAAGGTCTCCTCCTCCGCCTTCTGCCGCGGCGAGGACCGGTACGTCATCGACTGCAACCGCGAGCCCGACGCCACCTGCAGCTGCCGCTGTGCCACCGGTGAGTGCGACCGGCGTCGTGTCTGCTGCAACAACTTCCGCTACGGCCAGTGCAACCAGCAGGTCCGCGGCACCACCGAGGTCGTGTGCCGCATCGTCATCTGCACCCCGCCGTGGGAGTGGGACGACTCCTGCACCACCACCGTGCGCACGGACGAGCGGACGCGCGACCACAGCGCCAGCTGCCTGAACGGGACCAACCCCACCGAGATCGAGGTGGTCTACCAGGACCTCGGGCTGGTCGGCTCGGCGCTGGGAGCCCCGACGTCCAGCGAGATCGACACTGCCGACGGCGGGTCGTGGCGGACCTACGACTCGGGGACGATCAGCCGCTCGACCACGTTCGGGGTCGCGGTGCTCGTCGGGCCGGCAGGGCTGACCTACGCCCGGCTGGGCGGGCCCGACGGCGTCCTCGGTCACGTCACGGGCGACCCGGTGGACGTCGCGGAGGGGCAGGTCCTGCCCACCCAGAACGGCGCCCTGTACACCACACCCCTGGGCGACGCCCACGCGCTGACCGGTCCCATCGACGCCGAGTACAGCCGCCGGGGCGGACCCGCCGGCTGGCTGGGCTTCCCCGTCACCGGGATGCTGGACGCGCCGGGCGGCCGCCAGCGCGTGGACTTCATGGCCGGCTGGTCGCTGGCCCACGACCCCTCCACCGGCGAGGTGCGGCTGCTGCCCGACGACGTGGAGCTGGCCGACCGGCCGGGCGTGTGGCCGGCCACGGCAGGCGTGGCCCGCTGGGACGGCCCGACCCGGGTGCAGACGGCGGTCCGTGTCAGCACCGAGTCCCTCCCCGACGGCGCGACGACGGCCGTGCTGGCCGCCAGCGAGACGTTCGCCGACGCCCTCGCCGGCGGTGTGCTGGCCGCCACGCGGCGGGCGCCGGTCCTGCTGACCAGCAACGGTGGCCTGCCCGCGGAGACCGCGGCGGAGCTGCAGCGCCTCGGCGTGTCCACCGTCGTGCTGATCGGCGGCCCCTCCGCCATCCCCGAGACGGTCGAGGCGCAGGTCCGGGACGCCGTGCCCGATGCCCAGGTCAGCCGGCTCGCCGGTGCGGACCGCTTCGCCACCGCCGCGGCCGTCAGCGCCGCCATCACGGGCCCCGACGAGGGGGCCCCGACGGTGTACCTGGTCAACGGCCGCGCCTTCCCCGACGCGCTGTCGGCCAGCCAGGCCGCCGGCCGCGGCGGGGCGCCGCTGCTGCTCACCGAGACCGACCTGCTGCCCGAGGCCACCCGCGAGGAGCTGGTCCGGCTGGCGCCACAGGACGTCGTCGTCGTCGGGGGCACGATCGCGGTGTCCGACGCGGTCGCCGAGGAGGTCCGGGAGCTGACCGGCGCCGCGGTCCGGCGCCTGCTGGGTCCCTCCCGCTACGACACGGCAGCCGCTGTCGTCGAGGAGGAACGACCGGACGGTGCCGACGCGGTGCTGGTGGCGACCGGCGAGGCCTTCGCCGACGCCATGACCGCGGGCGCCGCGTCGGCCACGGTCGGGGCCCCGCTGCTGCTGACCGCGACCGGCAGCCTGCCCGCGGTGACCCGACGGGCGATCGAGCAGCTGCAGCCCGGGCTGGTGGTCATCGTCGGCGGCACGGCCGCGGTGACCGACGCGGTCGCCCAGCAGCTGGCCGCCGTGCCGGTGGAGGACCACCAGCCGAGGGGCTGACGCGCCCGTGGGGCAGGAGTCGGCGGTGCGGGTGACGAACCAAGCGGATGACCCCTCCGCCGACCGAGGCCTCCCTCATGCACCGCCTGTCCCTGAAGTCCGTCCTGGCCGCTGCCACCGTCGCAGCCGTCGCGCTGGTCCCCACCGTGGGGAACACCGTCGGCCCGCTGGACGCGACCCGCGCCACCGACCCGCTGAGCGGGCTGGACCCCGACCGGGTGTTCCCCGACCCGCTGATCGCCGGCGACTTCATCCAGTACACCGCCGGCACCTCCCCCACACCCTTCAGCTACCTGGAGGGGCTGGACGAGCTCGTGGACCGCTACGGCCCCGCGACCGAGCACCCCGTCATCACGGTCGACGAGATCTGTGACCTGGTGTGCGACTCGCTTGACCAGACGTCGCTGACGGACCTGGGCGACGCGCTTGTCACCGACGCCGCGACCGGTCAGCCCGTGCAGATCACCTCGGCCGGCGGACGCGCCCTGCCGGTCGTCACCGTGACCGCGCCGGGCACGCCCGAGGAGGTCGCCGACCGGATCGACCTGTACTTCTCGATGTCCATCCACGGTGCGGAGCGCGCCGGCCTCGAGGGCGGGATCCGCTACATCGAGGACCTCGCGATCAACTACGTGGCCGAGCAGGCGGGCGAGCAGCGCCTGCTGCGCGCCGGCAACCCCGAGGACAACCCCGACTACGCGGAGTACACGACGACCGAGGCCCTGCAGAAGGCCCGGCTGCACTTCATCGCGCCCAACCCCGACGGCTGGGCCGACGGTGACCGCAACGACGGCAGGGGGCTGTTCCATCGGGGCAACGACAACGGGATCGACCTGAACCGCCAGTGGCCGACCCTCGGCTGGCACAACCGCAGCGGCCCGCAGTACGACACCGGCAGCCAGCCCGAGGCCAAGGCCGTCCGCGCGCTGATCGAGGACTACATGGGCGTCCCCGAGGGCGCGGCGGACCTGCACGGCGAGTTCGGCGACAACGTGCTGCTGGCCATCATGTTCCCCGCGGGCGCGTTCGACCCCTTGCAGCTGCAGGCGCAGTACCGCCTGGCCGAGGCCATCAAGCACAACGTCAACACCTCGGTGCACCCCGGCGCCGGCGGCCTGCTGACCGACTACGTCGAGGGCCCCGTCTACCCGGCGGAGTACCACACCGCCTACGACGCGATCGGCTACGACGACTCGGGTTTCCAGGGCGACTACCTGGTCCAGTCCGGCATCCTCGAGATGGACCACGAGTACATCTTCTCCAACCTCGCCCCCTCCTCGGTGTTCATCCCGGAGCTCGAGCAGGTCCACGTCGACACCACCCGTGCCCTGCTGGACGCCACGATCGCGGTGACGATCGAGGCCTACGACAACGAGGCGGGCGAGCTGCAGCTCGACTACGCCGTCGACCTGGACGACCGCGCGGTCGGCTACGTGTTCGACCCCGAGACGATCGACAGCGACGACGTCCAGACCCCCGCCGCCTTCGACCTGCCGCAGGTCGAGTACTCCTCCACCTCGATGCGCTACTTCGAGGAGCTGGGTGAGGTGCTGGGCGGTGACGCCACCATCGCGCCGATCGCGCAGGACTTCGACGCGACCGACCTCGAGGGCTTCGACACGATCGTGGTGGCCGACGACAGCCTGGCCGCCGACGACGCCGACGCCTGGGGTGCGCTGGCCAGCTGGACGCAGGCCGACGCGCGGCACCGCCTGGTGCTGACCGACGCCGCCCTGCAGGGCCTCGAGGCGATGGGTGCCGTGCCCCAGGGGGCCGTCAACCGCACGACGCAGTACGCCGGCGAGATCCAGGGCGTCGACCGCGACGACCCGCTGCTGGAGGGGGTCGGCGGCCTGATCGGCCAGACCTACTTCGAGGTCCCGCTGGGCTTCGCCCCCGGCGGTCGCGGCGACCTGGCCGCGCCGGCCTGGTACGTCGACGCCGACACCTGGGAGGGCTCCACGGCAGCGGTCGTCGGCCAGACCGACGCCGACGCCGACCTGCTGGTCGTCTCCAGCCAGGGCGGTCCCGGTCAGGAGGTCGTGCTGGTCCCCGGCGACCCGGCCGTCGGCACCATGCCCTTCGGCGAGGGGTCGATCACGATCTTCGGCGCGATCCTGCCCGACGCCAACAACGTGGGACCCAACACCCACGGCCTGGCCGACTACGCCGTCACCTACGCCGGCAACGGGATCCTGCTGAACGCCATCGCGGGACGCTGACCGGATGGATCACCGGCGGCCCCGAGGATCGTGGGTCGATGAGCAGGATCCACCATGGTGGATCCTGCTCAGCCGGCGGAGGACGCGATCTGCTGGCGGAGGGTCCCCGCCACCCCGGCCATCTCGGCGAACGGACGACCTGCCGTCTGGCCGTAGGCCATGACACCGCGGATCAGCATCCGCGTGACGATCTCGTCGTCGGTCCAGACCTCGCAGGCGCCCTCGACCTGGCTGAACAGCGGGCGCAGGAGGGCCAGCGCGTCCTCGGACACGGTGATGGTCGCGGGCATGACGGCCTTTCGCGGTACAGTACGGTCAAGTTGACACCTGACGTTACCCCCGCCGACGCGGCCCAGGCGATGACGAACGGCGCCGTCCTGCTGGACGTACGCGAACCGTTCGAGGTCGCGGCCGCGAGCATCGACGGCGCCCTCCTCATCCCCATGGGTGAGATCCTGTCCCGGGTCGACGAGATTCCGCGCGACCGGCAGGTCCTGTGCCTGTGCCACCACGGCGCGCGCAGCGCCCAGGTGGCGGCATACCTGGCAAACCAGGGATTCGACGTCGCCAACGTCACCGGCGGGATCGACAGCTGGTCGGTCGCCGTCGATCCACGTGTTCCCCGCTACGTCTGACGACGAGCACCAGCACTCCCCATGCGCCTCAGGGCGCGCCCCGACCACGCGCCACCACATGACCGGCGCTGGTCCTGCAGAGACCTACGGATAGAGAACCACTGTGAGCGACACCAAGACGAGCCAGCCCTCCACGGCCCCCGTGGCCAAGACCTTCGCCGACTTCGGCGTGGACCCCGCCATCTGCGACAGCCTTGCCGCCGTCGGCATCCTGTCCCCCTTCCCGATCCAGGAGATGACCCTCCCGCTGGCGCTGACCGGCGCCGACATCATCGGCCAGGCCCGCACCGGGACCGGCAAGACCCTGGGATTCGGCCTGCCCCTGCTGCAGCGCATCGACACCGACGGTGCCCTGCAGGCCCTGGTCATCGTCCCCACCCGTGAGCTGTGCCTGCAGGTCAGCGAGGACCTCGCCCAGGCCGGCAAGGGCCGAGGTGTCGACGTCCTGGCCGTCTACGGCGGCAAGGCCATCCAGCCGCAGATCGACGCCATCGCCGACGGCGCCCACCTGGTCGTGGGCACCCCCGGCCGTCTGCTGGACCTCAGCCGCCGTGGCGTGCTGGACCTGTCCCAGGTCGCTGGTCTGGTGCTGGACGAGGCCGACGAGATGCTGGACCTGGGCTTCCTCCCCGACGTCGAGGCGCTGATCGAGCAGTGCCGCGACGACCGCCAGACCCTCCTGTTCAGCGCGACGATGCCCGCCGCGATCGTCGGGCTGGCCCGGCGCTACATGACCAAGCCGACCTTCATGCGCGCCGATGTCGAGGAGATCAACATCGCGCCGAAGACCAAGCAGTACTTCTTCAGCTGCCACCGGATGGACAAGCCGGCCGTGGTCGCCCGGATCCTGCAGACCCCCGACCGTGGGCTGTGCGTGATCTTCTGCCGCACCAAGCGGATGGCCGACATCCTCGCCGAGGAGCTGCGGGACCGTGACGTCGCCGCGCAGGCGATCCACTCCGACCTGCGCCAGGACGCCCGCGAGAAGGTCATGCAGAAGTTCCGCGACGGCAAGGTCACCGTGCTGTGCGCGACCGAGGTCGCGGCACGCGGTCTGGACATCGACGACGTCACCCACGTCGTCAACTACGACTGCCCCGACGACGAGAAGATGTACCTGCACCGCATCGGCCGGACCGGCCGCGCCGGCGCCGACGGTGTCGCCATCACGTTCGCGGTCTGGAACGAGCTGCCCCGGCTGGAGATGATCCGCCGCGAGCTGGACATCACCGACGAGATCCACGAGGTGTTCTCGACCTCGCCGCTGCTCGACGAGCTGTTCGACCTGCCCGCGCGCGAGGAGCGCAAGAAGGTCCCCTCACCCCCGCAGGGACGGTCGTCGAAGTCCCGCAAGGGCCGGGGCGACACGGGCGAGGACGCCAAGGGCGACAAGGGCGGTCGGTCCAAGGGGAAGGGCCGGGGCGGCCGGTCCGCCGACACCACGTCGGATGCCGAGGCCACCTCGGATGCCGCGGCCACCACCGACACGACGACCGCGCGCACCACGCGCGATTCCGACACCGCAGAGGACGGCGTGGTCCGCACCCGCCGTCGTACGCGCACCCGCAGCGGCGGCGGCGACACCGGCCGCAGGACGGCCACGACGTCGGACGACACCGCCGGGGACGCCGGGTCTGCCCGGTCCTCGGGGACCAGTCGTGAGGACGGTGCCGAGGAGCAGGGTGGCGAGCGCCGCCGACGCCGCAGCCGCGGTGGTCGGGGCGGCCAGGAGCAGTCGGGCAGCGAGACGTCCACCGCCCGCACCGCCACGGCCGACCAGGACGACGAGCAGCCCTCGACGCGCACGCGGACCCGCACCCGACCGGACCGCGGTGGCCGTGATGCCAGCAGCGACGCCGAGGGTCGCGACCGCGGCCGCTCCGAGGAGAGGTCCGGCGGCCGCTCCGAGGAGAGGTCCGGCGGCCGCTCCGAGGAGAGGTCCGGCGGCCGCTCCGAGGAGAAGTCCCGGACCCGCTCGACCGAGAAGTCCGGCGGCCGTTCAGAGGAGAAGTCCGGCGGCCGCTCAGAGGAGAAGTCCGGCGGCCGTTCAGAGGAGAAGTCCGGCGGCCGTTCAGAGGAGAAGTCCGGCGGCCGCTCAGAAGAGAGGTCCGGCGGCCGCAGCCGGTCCGGCGGTGGGCGCAGCGGCGGCGGTCGCGGCAAGGGCGGCAGCGGCGGTCGGAGCAGCGGCAGCGGCGGTCGGAGCAGCGGCAACGGTGGCCGCAACAGCGGACGCGGCAGCAGCGGCCGGAGCAGCAACGGCAACGGCGGGCGCAGCCAGAAGAGCCCCAGCGTGGACCACACCGAGGCTCGTGGGGTGGGACAGCCCCGGCTGAGCCGCAAGCTGGAGGTCGAGCACCTGCCGTAGGGCGCGACGCAGTAGACAGGAGGGCCAGCAACACCGCGCACGCGGATGTGGCTGGCCCTTCGTCGTGCCCGCGTCCCCGGACCGTCAGGCCGGACGGACGCCCTCGTCCGCCAGGACCGACGACAGCTCGGGGTGCAGCCCGGGGCCCGCGGCCAGCACGCCGTTCGTCCCGGACGGGCCGACCAGCGGGGTCACGACCGCGCCGGCGCACATCGCGATGACGGCGCCGGCCGCCCAGTCCCAGCGCTGGGTCGAATCCTCGTAGTAGGCGTCGACGCGGCCCGCGGCGACGGCGCACAGGTCCAGCGCAGCCGACCCGACCCGGCGGACGTCCCGGGCGCGCTCCAGCACCGTCGACACCGTGCGGGCCTGCGAGCGCCGGTGGTCACGGTCGTAGGAGAAGCCGGTGGCGACCAGGGCCTGGGACAGCGGGACCGGGTCGTTGACGGCCAGGACGCTGCCGTCGAGGGACGCCCCGGCACCCGCGACACCGGTGAACAGCGCATCGGCCGTCGGGTCCAGCACCACCCCGACAAGACCGTCCCAGCCGCCTGCGCCGTCCTGCGCCTCGACCGCGATGCTGACAGCCCACCCCGGATGGCCGTAGAGGTAGTTCACGGTCCCGTCCAGCGGGTCCACGACCCATCGCAGGCCCGAGGTGCCGACGTGGTCGGTCCCCTCCTCACCCAGCAGACCGTCCTGGGGCCGCGCGTCGGCGATCCGGCCGATGATCAGCCGTTCGCTGTCGGCGTCGGCCACCGACACGGGGTCGGTCGAGGAGGTCTTCGTCCGGATGCCCAGGTCCGCGCCGTCGTCCATGCGTCGGCGGTGGGTCAGCAGCACGTCGGCGGCCTCGCGGGCCACCGACACGGCCAGGTCCAGCAGATCAGCGGTCGGGTGGTCGCCCCCGCTGGTCACCGGGGCAGGCCGACGGACGGCTTCAGCCACGCCCGACGCTCACCGCAGGGGCAGGTCGCGAAGACCGGGTGGGACCGCCAGGGCGCGACGACCATCATCGGCAGCGCCTTGCGCAGCGCGTGGCCCAGGGGGACCGGGCACGTCACGCCGCAGTGGCCGCACTCGACGTGCAGCGGGCTGGTCCCCTGCGGCAACCGCTCGTCGTCAGGGCCGGTCGGCGACCCGTCGACATGGCCCACGCCACCGCCCGTCTCGTCGTGCCGCGGCTCACGCAGCGGCGCGGGGACGCCCGCACCGGGTGCCGTCGGCTCGCCGGAGACGCTGAACAGCGCCGCCCGACCCGCGGTGTCGGCCTCACGGGAGTCCGGCTGGCGCGACTCCTCGCGTTCCAGCAGCCGCTTCTCCGGCGGCTTGATGCGATCGAACCCGCTCATGTGCGCACTCCCTCCGCTGCCGCTCGGTCGGCCTTGTGGACGGTCAGCCCGTGCAGCTCGGCGGCGATGACCCGGTAGGCCGCCGCGCCTGGCACCTTGGGGGCGTGCGCCAGGATGGTGCGCCCGTGGTTGGGGGCCTCGGCGAAGCGGACGGACTTGCGGACCGGCACACCGATGAGCTTCAGCTCGTAGCGGGTCTGGACGTCCTCCAGGACCTCGCGGGCGTGGGTGGTGCGGCCGTCGTACATCGTCGCGACCAGCCCGGCGACCTGCAGGTCCCGGTTCGTCAGGTGCTGCACGTCGGCGATCGTCTCGAGCAGCTGGCTGACCCCGCGGTGGGACAGCGTCTCGCACTGCACCGGGATGACGACCTTGTCCGCTGCGGTGAGCCCGTTGAGGGTCAGCACGCCGAGGGACGGCGGGCAGTCCAGGAAGATCGCGTCGTAGGACCCCCGCAGGTCCTCGATCTGGGCCCGGAGGACGTACTCGCGTCCGGTACGGGACAGCAGTGCCACCTCGGCCCCGGACAGGTCCAGGTTCGCCGGTGCGACGTCGCACTCCTCGTGGCTCAGCACGGTCGAGGCGAGGTCCTTGCGGCCCGTGACGACGTCGTGGAGGGTCGGGGACAGCTCGTCGGGGTCGAAGCCCAGCGAGAAGGTCAGGCACGCCTGCGGATCCAGGTCGACCACCAGGACGTTCAGACCACGTGCGCGCAGCGCCGCGGCAAGGCTGGCGGTGGTGGTGGTCTTCGCCACCCCGCCCTTCTGGTTGGCCACGGCGTACACGACTGCGCTCATGGCCACGCAGCCTACCGGCACCTCGGATCGGCGACCTCCTAAGGACCTCCGGCCCGCTGCCGATCGCAGAAGCAGGAGATCTCCCGGGCACGGACGCCCCTCGCGCGTCGTCAGGTACCTGCCATGTCCTCTGCCACCCCCTCCCGCCCGCTGCTGTCGGCCTGCCTCATCGTCAAGGACGAGGAGGAGATGATCGCCCGGGCGCTGACCTCGCTGGCAGCCGTCGCGGACGAGATCGTGGTGCTGGACACCGGCTCGACCGACGACACCGTGGTCATCGCGCGGTCGCTGGGGGCCACGGTGCACGAGGGCGAGTGGCACGACGACTTCGGCCGGGCCCGCAACGAGGCGCTGGCCCACTGCAGCGGCCGCTGGGTCCTGTCCATCGACGCCGACGAGGAGCTGCTGGTCGGCAACGCCGACGTGTTCAGGCGCCAGCTGCGCCGCAGCACCCTGGACGCCTACACGGTGCGGATCCACAACATCCAGGACGTCAGCGGCGTCGTGCTGGTCACCCATGATCCGGTCCGCCTGTTCCGGCGTGATCGGTTCCGCTTCGAGGGCCGCATCCACGAGCGACCGATGCCGCTGGTGAAGAACGCCACGGGTGCCTCGATGCCGTCGCTCGAGATCAAGCACTACGGCTACATCCAGGACGTCATCGACAGCCGCGACAAGATCAACCGCAACATCGCGCTCGCCGAGGCCGCCTGGGCCGCCGACCCCGACTCACCGATGGCGCGGCTGGAGGTCGCGCGGATCCTGTCGACCACCGACCGGGACGACGACACGCTGGCCCACGTCACCGCGCTCCGCGAGGCCGAGCACCACCTGGTCCGTCACACCGCGCTGCACCTCGGGGTGCAGGTGCTGCTGCGCATGCGCCGCTTCGACGAGGCGCTCGAGTGGTCCCAGCAGATCCTGGACACCGGGGCACCCACCGCGCTGTCCACACAGCTGCACGCCGAGACGCTGACCCATCTGGGCAGGCTGGATGAGGCCCTTGCGGTCCTCGAGGACGCCCCGGTGGACGCCGCCGGCGTCGGGGTGCACGGCAACCGCTTCTCCTCCACCCCCACCGAGGTCCTCCGCGGCCGTCTGCTGGCCACGCTCGGCCGCGACGACGAGGCGACCGAGGTCCTGCTCGCCATCGCGCCCGACGCCACCGTCGAGCTGTGGCCGATGCTGCTGAAGCTGCTGCTGGACCGTGACGAGATGGACCGGGCCGTGCCGCCGTTCGTGGCCGGGCTCGAGCTGGGTGAGGCCCGCGCCCTCGCCGTCATGGCCGAGCTGCGCCGTCACCCCGTCGAGCTGGGTGACGCCTTCTGCGAGGAGCTGTCGGCGCAGCGAAGCACGCTGCCGCACGCGCTGGCCTTCGTCCAGCTGAACGCCGAACGGCTGGACCTCGAGCGGGCGCTGTACTGGTCCGGCATCGCCCGCGCGGCCGGCTCCCCCCAGAGCTGCCCGCTGGTCCGCCGCGCCGACGACATCGGTGCCAAGCCATCGGACCGCATCCTGGCCGCAGCGCTGGCGATCGGCACCTACGAGGACGACACAGCGCGGTTCTCGCTGCGTCGCACGATGGCCATGCTGCCCGACGGCGAGATCCAGGAGGCCCTGTACGTGATCGCCGAGCTGGCGCCCTCGGCGCTGCCGGACGTGGTGACGGGCTTCGTCACCTCACAGCGCAGGGCGACCGTCATGGCCGAGGGGCTGTCCGCGCTGGGCGCGATCGAGCAGGCAGTCGCCGTGCTGCACTACGGGCTGGAGGAGTGCGCGCCCGACCCCGCGTCGACCCGCCTGATCAACGAGCGGCTGTCCGACCTGGAGCCCCAGCTGGCCGGGGCCGGCTGAGCCCCCCTCCCCCTGCACATGGATGATCCCCAGCCACCGGGTGGCTGGGGATCATCTCGTCACGGGGTGTCGTGTCCCTCAGGCGCTGACCAGCGGCGTCTTGGTCGACAGGCCGGGCTGGTGCAGGACGGCCTGGGCCGCGCGGTTGTTGGCCGTGTTGATGATGACGGGACCCAGCAGGTTGGCCGTGGTCTGGTCGATCGTCTCGCCGATGGTCAGGACGACGTAGACCACCACGGTCTCGGCGGACTCGATCGCCAGGGCATCCACCGTCGCGTCGTCCAGCACCGGCTCGTAGTCAGGGAAGAACATGAACGGCGGCACGACGACGAAGGCCAGCCCGTCGACGTCGTGGCTGGACATCAGGCGGAAGGGGCTCTCGGGGTCATCGCCCCAGGCGTCCAGGGACCACGACCGTGCCTCGGGGAACCCGGGCACGGCGGTCACGAACTCGATCACGGGGGCGGCGACTGTCATGAGCGCTGACATTACCGCAGGAAGTCCAGCAGAGAGGGCTGGATGACCCGTGAGGTCGCGGACAGGGCGGCCTGGTAGGCCACCTCCTGCATCTGAAGCTCCATGATGGTCTCCGGGAGGTCGACGGACTCGGCTTCGCTGAGTCGTTGGGTGAGGTTCAGCTCGAGCGAGGTGGCTCGCTCGGTGATGCTGGTCAGACGGTTGGAGCGGGCGCCGATCTCGCCGAGGGAGGCCAGCAGGCGGTCCCGGCCCGCGTCGAGGTCGGTCAGGTTGTTCGTCGCGACGTTGGTCGGGTCGGTGCGCATGTCCGCCGCGATCGTCGTCAGCAGGTCGAACAGCGAGCTGCCAGCGGGACCGAACGCCTCGGGCCCGGTCACGTTGACCGGCAGCATGACGCCGTCGGCGACCGTGCGGGTCACCGCGCCGCCGTCGCCCAGGAAAGCGCCCGTCGCGTCGTAGGCGCGTGGGGAGTCCGAGGTGCCGCCGAAGATGGGACGACCACCGAAGGAGCTGTTGGCCACGTCGATCAGGCCGTCGCGGATGGACTCGATCTCGCGCGCGATGTTCTCGCGGCCGGTCGGCCCCACCGAGGCGTTCGCGCCCTGCACGACGAGGTCCCTGACCCGGCCGACCATCGACGCGGCGCTCTGCAGCGCGGAGTCGGCGGAGTCCAGCCACCCCTGGGCGTTGTCGGCCGCGCGCATCTGCGTCCGGGTGCTGGCCAGCGACGAACGGGTCTGCATCGCGGTGATCAGGCCCGTCGGTGAGTCCGAGGGCCGGTTCAGCGCACGTCCGGTCGACAGCTGCTCCTGCAGCTTCTCGGTCCGCGACAGGCTCTGCTGCAGGTTCGACAACGTCGACCTGCCGAGCATCTGCTGGGTGATCCTGGTCACTGCGTGCTACCTCCCTACCTGGCCGGTGCCGCTGATGAGTCGTTCGAGCATCTCGTCCACCGCCGTCATGAACCGGGCTGCTGCCTGGTAGGCCTGCTGGAAGGCGACGAGGTTCGTCATCTCCTCGTCGAGGGAGACGCCGGAGACGGCCATCCGCTCGTTGTCGACCTGGGCGACGATGCGGTCCTGCAGCTCGGCCCGTCCGTAGGCGCTGCCCGCGTCGATGCCGAGCTGGGCGACCATCGAGCGGTAGATCTCGTCGGGACCACCTGCGAGGCCCGACAGCTGCGCCATCGCCGCGGCGTTCGAGCCGTCGTAGCGGCCGGCGCCGAGCGTGGCGGCACCGACCAGGTCGGGACGGCCCTTGATGCCGGCGTCCAGCGACAGGTCCGCGGCCCCGGTCGCGCTGAAGAACGCACCGACACCGGCCGGGAGGGCCGCGAGGTCCTGACCCAGCGCGTGCTGGGTGTTCACCGTCGACGTCAGCGACAGGGCCAGCTGGTCCAGGCGGGCCAGGTGGTCGGGGACGACGGTGTTGGCGACGTGCAGAAGGGCCGGTATCGAGCCCGCGGTCGGCTGCACGATCGTGTTCGTGGCGCTGAGCCGCAGGACCGCGCTGCCAGGCGTCGAGGTGTCCAGGCTGATGCTGCTGGAGCGGACGCCGTTGACCAGGCTGTTGCCGCCGACCGAGATGTTCATCATCCCGCGGTCGTCGGTGCGCGTCGTCACGTTCAGCCGTTCCGACAGCCGCCCGACCAGACGGTCGCGCTCGTCCAGCAGCTCGTTGGGGGTCACGCCCGCATCGATCGACGCGGCGATCGACCCGTTCAGCTCGGCGACCCGCTTGGCGACGACGTTGATGTCGTCCACGTGGGCCGATGCCTGCTGGATGGACTCCTGGGCGATCACGCTGATCTGGCGGTGCATCTGCCGGAACGAGTCGGTCACCGCGCTGGCCTTCTGCAGCAGCGCCGCTCGACCACCCAGGTCCTCAGGGCGGTCGACGACGGCGTCCCAGGCGGACCAGAACCCCTCCAGCTGCGCGGCGAGCCCGTTGCCCCCCGGCTCGTTGAAGGCGGCCTCGATGCGACGGAAGGCGCTGGCCTGCGTGTCCGCAGAGCCCTTCGCCGCCCGCTCGCGGCCGGCGCGCTCGATGATGAACGTGTCGACGATGCGGGTCTGGGCCGCGACGTCCACCCCGCTGCCGAACTGGATCGTCCCGGTGTGGATCCCCGTCGACCCACCGTTCAGAGAGGCCATGTCGACACGCTGGCGGCTGTAGCCGTCGGTGTTGATGTTGGCGACGTTCTGCCCGATCGTGTCGATCGCCCGACGTTGTGCGGCCAGCGCGGAGCTGGCCAGGGACAGACCACCGAAGGTGGACGCCACCGTCACATCACCTCGTCGAGGAGGTGGGACCGGGTTCCCGGACGGGCGACGCTGAGCCCACCGGGGCCGTAGGTCTCGACACGGTCCGCGCCGATGGTGGCCAGCGCCTCGCGGGCCGCCTGGTAGCCGCGCGCGAGCAGCTCACGGTTGGTCTCGGCCAGACCGACGATCTCCTGCGTGGCCAGGAGGAAGGCCTGGCGGTGGTCCTCGAAGATGCCGCTCCACGGGTCGGGCAGGACCCCGACCAGCTCGGTCAGGGTCGTGGCCTGGGGCGCACCCAGCTCGGCGCACAGGTTGGCGACCTCGAGGGAGCGGACGAGCTCGACCTGCTTGACCTCCTCGATCACCATCTCGATCTCGCGGGTCGCGTTGGTCAGCCAGCGGGTACGCCCCGCGGCCAGGAGGCTCTGCTCGACCTCCAGCTTGAACTGCAGCAGCTCCAGGAGCTGACGTTCACGCCAGAGGATGTTCGACACGTCGCTGTATGCCACTGCTGGTTCTCCCTTGGTTCCGCCCCTCATCGGCAGACCCGGGGGGCAGATTAGGAGAACGGTGTGACACCGTTCCGCGAGTCAGGCCAGCAGGCCGCGGGCCACGCTCACCGCGATCGCCTCACGGCGGCTCGACACCTCGAGCTTGGCGTAGATGTGGGTCAGGTGGGTCTTGACGGTGGCCTGGGACAGGTGCATCGCCGCGGCGATCTCGCGGTTGGACCGGTGCTGGGCGAGGTGCCCCAGCACCTCCTTCTCCTTGGGGGTAAACGACACCCCGTCCTCGGCCGGCTCGTCATCGGCGATGCTGACCTCCAGGCCCGCGGAGGCCAGCACCGACAGCGGGCCACCGGACAGCACCCGGTGCCCGGCGAGCAGCCGCGAGCACGCGGCGGCCAGGTCCTCCATGCCGATCGACCGCTGCACCACACCGTCGACGCCCATGCCCAGGAGACGGCGCAGCATGACGGCGTCGACCTGCTCCATGAGGAGCAGCGTGCGCCCCGTCTGCTCGCCGCGCTGCAGCCGTTGCACCCGCTCGACCGAGGCGACGAGGTCCTCGGAGGTGGCTCCGATGACGGCGAGGTCCAGGCGGTCCCCGACCTCGGCGACGGCGTCGGCGACCGACGTGGTGTCGGCGGCCACCCGGAACCCCTGTCCCTCGAGCAGCTGCCGGATCCCCGCCCGCATCAGCGGCCAGGAGTCGACCACGACCGCGACCCCGACGAACTCCACGACCGGGGCGATCCTGCTGGCACGACGGTCGGTGCGGCGACGGTCGTGCTCGACGGGCACGTCCCGACGTCGGCGTTCGACGGTGCGGCGTTCCAGCGGCAGGTCGTGCAGGTCCTCAGGGTTCACGGTGCAGCGAGTATGACCGACACGGGCACCGTGCATGCGCTGGCGCAGCGATCCCTGCCGACACTCTACGTCATGTGTGGTCACAGAAAGTTGTGTGGTGTTGGTTCAGGTCCGGCCGGCACGGGCCGATGTACACCATGAGGGGGACGGTGCCCACCGCGGGGGTGTGGGCACAACGGGTCACCGGACATGACCCATCGGGACTACCGCGTCTACGTGCTGTCACCACCAACCGGGGCTGAAGGTTCCACCCTGTGGCGGATACCGCCGCTGCGCGTGGTCCCGCACGGTTGGGACATGGCACAGCACCCCACCACCCCGGTCCCCACCAACGACGAGGACGCACTCATCCGCTCCGCGCTCCCGCTGGTGCAGTACGGGGTGGCCGAGATCGTCAGCCGGGTGCCCCGCCACGTCTCCCGCGACGACCTGGTCTCCGCCGCCATGTTCGGCCTGGCCCAGGCCGCCCGCAGCTATGACCCCGCCCGCGGCATCGCCTTCGACAAGTTCGCCATGATCCGCATCCGCGGCGCCCTCCTGGACGAGCTGCGCTCCCGCGACTGGGCCAGCCGCGGCGTCCGCTCCGCCGCCCGCAGGATGGAAGCCGCCAACGAGACCTTCATCGCCCGCAACGGCCGCACCCCCGACCTGACCGAGACCGCCAAGGAGATGGGCACCGACGTCACCCGCGTCCAGGCCATCATCGACGACGTCCACCGCGGCACCGTCCTCAACTACGAGGCCCTCGTCACCGACGGCTCCATCGGCGACATCCTCCCCGACGACTCCCCCACCCCCCTGGAGGAGCTGCTGGGCCGCGAACGCCGCGCCTACCTCATGGACGCCATCGTCGCCCTCCCCGACCGCCTGCGCCACGTCGTCATCGGCTACTTCTTCGAAGAGCGCCCCATGCAGGAGATCGCCACCGACCTCGGCGTCAGCGAGTCCCGCATCTCCCAGATGCGCGGCGAGGCCCTCACCCTCATCCAGGCCGCCCTCACCGCCCACCTGGACCCCACCCCGCTCCCCACCGAGCCCCGCCCCACCGGCCGCCTCGCCCGCAAGAAGGCCGCCTACTACGCCGCAGTCGCCAACGGCTCCACCCCCACCAGCCGCCTGGACGCCACCCCCACCCCCATCACCACCCGCCTCGCCGCCACCGCCTAACCACACAGCCCCCACCAACGCCCCCTCCACACGGAGGGGGCGTTGCCAATCCTCCCTCCCCCCTGCCATCGACCACACCACACCCCACCCCCACCCACACCAACCCCACCAGCCACCCCACCCCCACCACACCACCCAACCACCACCCCAACGGTCACTCACACAGGAGAGGGGGCGGGGACAGGACAAGGGTCCGGAAGAAGAA
>JBFKGB010000014.1:0-19420 GCA_041633535.1 Euzebya sp.
GCCGCCGTGTCGGCGCAGCCTGCGCCCACGTCCACGGTGATCGACGACTTCGATGACGGTGACACGTCCGACTGGAGCTTCTTCGGCGGCAACGCGGCCGGCGGTGGCGGCGGCCCCGCCGCCGATCGACCGCAGGCCGGCCCTGGCTACTTCAGCACCGGCTGGGGCGGCGAGGGCACGGCCAGCAGCTTCTACGGCGGCATGTTCCGCAACCTCCCCGACAGCGCCCAGGTCACGCCCCCCGCGGACCCGTGGTTCAGCGCCTGGGTGCTGCACCAGTCCGACGCCACCGTGGACAGCTACCGCCTGGAGATCACCCTGCGGGAGGACACCGACGGCAACGGCTGGACCGACGGGGCGGAGGACTCCATCCGCCTGGACCGGACCTACACCCGCAGCGACTTCGACGACCGGTGGACGCAGCTCACCGCGCCGCTCAGCGACTTCGTCGACGCGGGCACGGGCGGCAACGGCACCTTCGACGGTGCGCTCGACGAGATGGTGATCGTCATCGCCGGCGTCGAGGGGGCGGCCGGCTCGACGGTCGAGCTGGACCTCGACACCATCGCCTTCACCTCCGGGCCCGCCACGACCGTCATCGACGACTTCGAGGCGGACCTGCCGTCCGGCACCGACGCCGACGGCGCCCCGCTGGGCGTCTACACCTTCGCCGGTGGCGGCAGCAGCATCGCCATCGACACACAGGCGACCCCGCCTGCACCGGTGCTGGACGCCGTCGGCACGCCCAACCGGGTGCTGCGGATGGACTTCGACTCGACCTCCTTCGCCGGCTTCATCCACGCCTTCGAGAACCCTGCCGTCGACACGTGGGTCCCGCAGGACTGGTCGACCCGGGAGGGGCTGTCGTTCTGGTTCCACGGTGCGGGGTCGGGCGCCCAGATGTTCGTCGACATCCTCGACAACCGGAACCCCGGGTCGACCCGCGACGACGCCGAGCGGTGGACGGTCGCCTTCACCGACGAGGTCGCCGGCTGGCGGCTGCTGGAGCTGCCCTTCACCGACTTCACCCGCAAGGAGATCGGCAACGGTGCCCCCAACGACGGACTGGGGCTGGTCGAGATGCACGGCTACGCGATCGGTGCGCTCGGCACCGGTGGCCCCCGGACCATGTACCTGGACCAGGTCGGTCTGTACGGCGTGGGCGAGCCGCCACCCCTGGCGGCCCAGCTGGCCCGCAACGTCACCTTCGTCGATGAGGGGACCACGGGGCAGGTCGCGGTCCGGCTGACCCGACCCATGGGCCCCGACGACCCCGAGCAGGTCTCGATCGACTACGCCACCGAGCGCTCCTACGCCACGGCGGGTGAGGAGTACGTCCCGGTCAGCGGCACCCTCACGTTCGTCAACGGCGGTCCGTCCGAGCTCTCGTTCCCGATCGAGACGTCCGACGACACCAAGTTCGAGGGGGACGAGCAGATCATCGTCCGCCTGACCGACCCGGTCGGCATGGAGCGCGGCACCCTCTTCCAGGGCTCGGTGCTGATCCGCGACGACGACGCCGTCGACCCGCTGCTGCTCGACGACTTCGAGCAGGGGGCGTTCCTGTGGCAGACCGACGGTGACGTCGACCTGTCGGTCAGCCGCCTGGCCGCGACGGACCCGGGTGCACGTCCCGGGCAGGATGCGGTCGAGAACGTCATGGAGCTGTCCACCACCGGGCCGGTCGCCGCCGTCGACGAGGTCGTCGGACAGCTGCAGGCACTGCGCGCCAGTGCCTCTCGTGGCGACGCCCAGCGGATCGACAAGGCGGTCGCCGACCTGCGGGCCGGCACCGACGACACCGCCGTCGCCGGGGGCTGGCCCACGCCGACGGACGGGTCGCGGGTCTTCGACGCCATCCGGAAGGCAACCCGTGAGCTCGCCAAGGTCCGCGGTGGTCTCGCCGCGCAGGTCGCGCCGCTGATCGACGCCCTGCTGGACGCCAGCGCGGACACCGCCGCCAGCGTCCTGGACGTCGCCGACCGCAACGACGGGGACCCTGCCGATCGCGCCAGCGCCCGTCAGGAGCTCGACCGCGCCGACGCCGAGGCCGACCGGGGACGGGTCGAGCAGGCCGTCCACCGCCACAGCCTGGCGTGGCAGGCCGCGATGGCCGCCCTGGAGGGTCTGGACCGCGTGACCGTCGGGACGGCCACCCACGACTTCGCCATCGACCAGGACTGGACCGGCACCGAATCGATGGACCTGTGGTTCCGCGGCACCGGCAGCGGCGAGCCCGTCACCGTCGTGCTGAAGGACAACCGCGCACCCGACCCCGGACCGGCCGGCTGGGACCTGGTCTGGAGCGATGAGTTCGACGAGCCCGCGGGCACACCGCCCGACCCGGCCAGCTGGACCTTCGAGATCGGCGACGTCACCCCCGACGGCAAGAACGGCTGGGGCAACGAGGAGCTGCAGTACTACACCGACGACAACGCCGAGACCGACGGTGAGGGCAACCTCGTCATCACCCTGGACGAGGCCGACCCCGACCGCGAGTGCTACTACGGACCCTGCCGGTATGAGTCGGCCCGCCTGCTGACCCAGCACAAGGCCGAGTTCGCCTACGGACGGATCGAGTCCCGCCTGCTGGTGCCGGACGGCGGTGACGGGCTGTGGCCCGCCTTCTGGAGCCTCGGCGCCGACATCACGGCCAACCCCTGGCCGGGTGCGGGCGAGATCGACTTCATGGAGTACGTCAGCCGGCTGCCGGACGAGATCTTCGGGACGATCCACGGCCCGGGCTACAACGGCGGTGGCAGCTTCAGCGGCATCTACGACGACTTCGGCGGCCCCGTGTCCGACGACTACCACACCTTCGCCGTGGAGTGGGAGCCCGAGCTGATCACCTGGTACGTCGACGGCATCCAGTACCACCAGGCGCGTCCCTCCGACGTCCCCGGCCCCTGGGTGTTCGAGAAGCCGTTCTTCCTGCTGCTGAACTTCGCCATCGGCGGCAACTTCGGTGGTGCGGTCGCCGATGACCTGACGCTGCCACAGCAGTACGCGATCGACTACGTCCGGGTCTACCAGGGACCCGACACCGCCGAGCGGTTCGAGGCGACGTTCATCGACGCCACCGAGGGCTGGCAGCAGGTGTCGATCCCCCTGTCGGACTTCGCCCGCAGCGCCGAGCAGCCGACCGGCGCCCCCGACGACGGGCTGGGGCTCGACCAGGTCTGGGGCTACGGGCTGGAGCTGCCGTTCGCAGCCGCCGGGACGGTCGGGCTGGACCTGGTCCGCCGCACCCCGTTCCCGCCCCCGACGGAGCTGACCGTGACGACGACGGCCGACGCTGGTGAGGGGTCGCTGCGCGATGCGCTGACCCGCATCGCGGAGGGTGGGACGGTCACCGTCGACCCGGCGCTGGCCGGCCAGACCCTCACCCTCACCTCGGGGCAGCTCACCGCGGCCCGCTCGATGACCATCGAGGGTGCCGGGCTGGTCGTCAGCGGTGGCGGCGCCAGCCGCGTGCTGCAGGTCGGGGCCGACGCGACCGTCGCCATCAGCGACCTGGTCGTCGCGGACGGTGCGGCGGCCACCCAGGGCGGCGGCATCCTCAACCGGGGTTCCCTCACCCTCGACCGGGTCGTCGTCCGCGACAACGTCGTGACCAGCGCCGGACCCGCCTCGTTCGACCTGGGCGGCGGCGGGATCTACAACGGTGAGGGCTCGACGCTGCTGCTCACCGACAGCACCGTGGCCGACAACGCCACGGTCGCCCAGCCCGGCGGGGGGGTGTACGGGTTCTTCGGCTCGGACCTGACCATCGTCCGCAGCACGATCAGCGGCAACGTCGGCGGCGACGTGGCCGGTGGGCTGCGGACGCTGGGGGACGCGACGATCGAGACCTCCACGATCAGCGGCAACACCTCGACGGCGTGGCACGGCGGCGCCCTGTTCGCCACCGACGGCGTCGTCCGGATCATCAACAGCACGATCACCGGGAACACCGCTCCGGACGGCACGGCCGGCGGGTTGATGGTCGCGACGTTCGGGGCACCCGTCGAGGTGACGCTGCAGAACACGGTCTTGGCCGACAACGGGACGTACGGCTGCCAGGTCGAGGGGGGTGGGGCCGCGGTCCTGCGGTCGCTCGGCACCAACGTGGTCACCGACACCTCGTGTGCCCCGGTGGCCAGCGACCTGGTGGTCAGCACCGCCGGGCTGGAGGCGCTGGCGGACAACGGTGGCCCGACCCTGACCCACGCGCTGCAGGCAGACAGCCCGGCAGTCGATGCCGCCGACCCGACGGCCTGCGCGCCGACCGACCAGCGGGGCGTCGTCCGACCCCAGGGTGCGGGCTGCGACGTCGGCGCGGTCGCGCGGCAGTAGGTCGAGCGGCGGTCGATCCGGCCGGCGGGATCCCACGGGGGCCCGCCGGCCGGTCAGCAGCTCGGCGTCAGCAGCTCGGCGTCAGCGGCCCGGTCTCAGCAACCCGGTCTCAGTAGCCCAGCTGCGGGTCCACCAGCCCGATCAGCGGCTGCCCCTCGGCCAGACGGCGGACGTTGGCACGGACACGGGCCGAGACCAGCGGGACCGCCATCTCCTCGGTGTTCGCGGTGTGCGGGGTGATGAGGGCGCTGGGGAGCGTCCACAGCGGATGCCCGTCGGGCAGCGGCTCGGGCTCGGTGACGTCCAGCGCGGCCCCGGCGATGGTCCCCGCGCGCAGCGCAGCGACCAGGTCATCGGTCACCACGTGGGCGCCGCGACCGACGTTGACCAGCCAGCACCCCGCACCCATGCGGCGCAGCAGGTCGGCGTCGACGACGCCGGTGGTGTCAGGGGTCAGGGCCAGCGCGACGACGACGGCGTCCCGCCCCTCCACCGCCGTCGCCAGGTCCGACGGACCGACGACCTGCCGCACCCCCTCCATGGGCTGTGGTGTCCGCCGCACGACGGTGATCTCGGGGTCGAAGGGCTGCAGCAACCGCACCAGGGACGCAGCGATCCCACCGCCACCGAGGATCGTGACACGGCCGCCCAGCAGCGACACGCCCCCCTGGGGGCCCCACGACGTCGCCGCGCCGCGGGCCGGCAGACCGCGCAGGCCGGACAGCAGCATCGCCAGGGCGTGCTCGGCCACCGGGTCGGCGTAGACGCCCTTGCCGCACGCCCACGTCCGGCCGTCCTGGAACAGCCCGAGGTCTGCGAAGCCCTCGACCCCGGCCCACAGCAGCTGGACGACCTCGATCTGCGGCGCGTGGGCCAGCAGGGCACGCAGGCCGTCGGCGTCGGTGGCGTCGGACCACACCAGCATGCGGGCCTCGGCGGGCTCGACCAGGCGGCCGCCGGCGTCGACCACCGCCTGCGCCAGGTGGGGGCGCAGGCCCTCCGGTCGGACGGCGACGGGGACGGGCTCGGTCGACATGGGCACGCAGCCTAGGATGCCGCCGGGGGTCCGCGACACCGGTCCGGACGGCGGACGGCCACCCGGGGTCCGACCACGCCCCGGCTAGGCTGGGATGACAATGTTCGTCGACCAGGTAAAGATCAACGCGCGAGGCGGCAAGGGCGGTGACGGTGTCACCTCCTTCCGTCGACAGCCGTACGAGCCGAAGGGGCCGCCCGAGGGCGGCGACGGCGGCAACGGCGGTGACGTGATCGTGCAGGCCGACGCACAGCTGTCCACGCTGATCGACTTCCACTACCGTCCCCACCGCAAGGCCGGGAACGGGGTCAACGGCTCGGGTGACCTGCGCCACGGCGCCAAGGGCGAGGACGAGATCCTGCGGGTGCCGCTGGGCACCGTCATCACCGACGCCGAGACTGGCGAGGTCATCGACGACCTCCTGATCGACGGTCAGCAGGCCGTCGTCGCCGCCGGCGGTCGTGGGGGCCGTGGCAACGCGGCGTTCCGCACCAAGCAGCGCCGTGCCCCGCGGTTCCACGAGTTCGGCGCCGACGGCGACGAGACCTGGATCGTCCTGGAGCTGAAGCTCGTCGCCGACATCGCCCTGGTCGGCTTCCCCAACGGTGGCAAGTCCTCGCTGATCTCGGCGCTCTCCGCCGCCAAGCCCAAGATCGCGGACTACCCCTTCACGACGCTGACCCCCAACCTGGGTGTCGTGACCGCCGGCGCCCTGGACTTCGTCATCGCCGACGTGCCCGGCCTGATCGAGGGTGCCGCCGAGGGACGTGGCCTGGGCCATGAGTTCCTCCGCCACGTCGAGCGCGCCGGTGCCCTGGTGCACGTCCTGGACTGCGCCTCGGGGTATGCCGCCGACGACTACACCGACGCGGACGCCTCGACGCGACGCTACGAGCAGCGCAACCCGCTGGAGGACCTGCACACCGTCGTGGCCGAGCTGCAGGCCTACCGCCCCGAGCTGGTCGACCGTCCTGCGATCGTCTGGCTGAACAAGGTCGACGCCGACCCTGACATGGCCGAGCTGATCCGCCCCGAGATCGAGGAGGAGGGGTGGGAGGTGCTGTCCGGCTCCGCCGTCACCGGTGAGGGGATCAAGGAGCTGCGGTTCCGCCTGGCCGACCTGGTGCGCCAGGCCCGGGCAGAGGCTGCCGACCCCGACGAGCCGGCCGTCGTCGAGCGTCCGGTCCTGCGCCCCCGCCAGGCCAAGCGGGGTCGCGACTTCACCGTCGAGAAGGTCGCGCTGGGCGGCGGCGAGTACGGCTGGCGCATGCACGGCGAGCGCATCGAGCGCTGGGTCATGCAGCTGGACCTCGGCAACGAGGACGCCGTCTCCTACCTGCAGGGCCGCCTGAAGCGCGCCGGTGTCGAGGCCGCGCTGGCCGAGGCCGGCGCCAACCCCGGTGACGACGTCGAGATCGCCGGGTCGGTCTTCACCTTCCGTCCCGACGAGGTCGACATGGCCGAGGACTGGTCGGTCGACGAGGGGTATGACGACGGCTGGGACGACGACTGGGACGGCGAGGAGGTCGACGTCGAGCTGCCCGACGGGCCCACCGTGATCGAGGTCGAGCCCTCCGACGACGACGACCTCCCGTCCGACCGGTAGGCCACACACCGGTGCAGCAGCGCTACCCGCGTCCGGACCGTGTCGTCGTCAAGATCGGCTCGTCGTCACTGACCGCCCCCGATGGCGGGCTGGACCGGCAGCTGGTCGCGGCGCTCTGCGCCCAGCTGGCCTCGCTGTCGGGTGACGGTGTCGAGGTGGTGCTGGTGTCCTCCGGCGCCGTCGCCGCGGGGCTGCGGCCGCTGGGGCTGGACCACCGTCCGACGGACCTCGGCCGGCTGCAGGCCGCCGCCAGCGTCGGACAGGGTGCGCTGATCCACGCCTACGCCACCGCCCTGGCGACCCACGGGCTGCCGTGCGGCCAGGTGCTGCTGACCCCCGACGACGTCGTGGACCGGCACCGCTACCGGAAGGCCCGCACCACCTTCACCGAGCTGCTGCGCATGGGCGCGGTCCCGGTGGTCAACGAGAACGACACCGTCGTCACCGACGAGCTGCGGTTCGGTGACAACGACCGGCTTGCGGCCCTGGTCGCCTCGATGCTGGGCGCACAGCTGCTGGTGCTGCTGAGCGACGTCGACGGCCTGCACGACGGGTCCCCTGCGTCGGGTGCACCCGTGATCGACCGGGTCGACGACCTGTCGACGCTGGACGAGCGGCACCGCGGCGGCAGCGGGTCGGCGGTGGGGACGGGCGGGATGGCCAGCAAGCTCGAGGCCGCCCGGATCGCCACGTTCAGCGCTGCGCACTGCGTCATCGCCCGCGGTCGCGCGCCTGACGTCATCACCGACGTCGCCGGGGGCGCACACGTCGGCACCTGGTTCCCGCCGGCCGCCAAGCGACCGGACTCACGACGCCTGTGGCTGGCCTTCGCCCACCAGCCGGCCGGGCGGCTGCACGTCGACGCGGGCGCCGTCCGGGCGCTGGCCGACGGCGGTGCCTCGCTGCTGGCCATCGGGGTGACCGACCTGGAGGGCACCTTCAGCGCCGGCGACTCCGTCGACGTGACGGGCCCGGACGGGCACTCCGTGGCCCGCGGCGTGGTCGCCTTTGACGCCGAGGCCGTCGGCCGCATGAAGGGGCTCGGCACCGAGCAGCTGACCGCCGCGTTCGGCGACATCGCTTCACGCCCCGTGATGCACCGTGACCAGCTGGTGGTGACCGTCTGACCCCCTCCGGACGGCGTGGCGGTGGGGGAGTGGGGCGAAGCGGACCCGATGGTGCGAGGCTGGAGGCCGTGTCTGCCTGCCGCCCCCTCACCGACCGACGCGGGTCCGTCGGGGTCCGGCACGCCCTCGCGCTGCTCCTGGCCTGCCTGCTGCTGGTGGCCGCGGCACGTCCCAACGACCCGCTGGTCCCGCAGCAGGCGCACCTGGACACCGTCGGTGCGTTCCAGGCATGGGACGTCCGGCGCGGCGAGGACGCGGTCGTCGCGGTGCTGGACACCGGGGTGGACCTGGACCACCCGGACCTGACCGGACGGCTGGTCGAGGGCATCGACCTGGTGCAGCCGGACAGCCCGCCGGACGACCCGCAGGGCCACGGCACGATCGTCGCGGGGATCATCGCCGCGGTGGCCGACAACGGCCGTGGCGTCGCCGGCGTCGCGCCGCAGGCCCGCATCATGCCGATCCGTGTCCTGGACGCACAGGGCCGCGGCACCAGCGACGTGGTCGCCGCCGGCATCCGTCATGCCATCGAGCAGCAGGTCACCGTCATCAACCTGTCGCTGGCGGAGGTCAAGACCGAGGAGGGGCCGCTGGAGCTGTCGCTGGTGTCCAACCGCGACGTCCAGGACGCCATCCGTGAGGCGTCGGAGGCCGGGATCATGGTGGTGGCCGCCGCCGGCAACGACGGCGACTTCTCCACCCCTTACGCCTACGACAGCCCCGTCGTGGTGGTCGGCGCGACCGACGCCGAGGACGTCGTCTGGGAGCAGTCCAACCGCGACGACCGCACCCTCTTCGCCCCCGGGGTCGGCATCCTGTCGACCTGGCACGAGGGACGCTACGCCAAGGCGGACGGCACCTCCTTCGCCACCCCGATCGTGGCCGCGGGCGCAGCGATGCTGATGGGGTCGGGTCTGACGCTGGAGGAGGCACGGGACCGTCTGGTCAGCACCGCCGTCAACGTGCGGGAGGGGCTGGGTCGCGTCGACCTGGGCGCAGCCATGGTCGGGGTGCAGCCGGCGCCGACGCCCACCACGACACCGATCCCACCGCCGCCGCCGACGACCCCGCCCGCCACGTCGCAGCCGGCCCCCACCGCGTCCGGGTCGGTCGACGGTGTCGAGCAGGTCGAGCCCGTGCAGGAGGTGACCGTCCCTGCGGCGACCGTGACCACCCCGCCACCAGCGATCGTGACCGGTCCGGTGCAGACCCTCCCCCCGACCGAGCCGGGACCGCTCGAGCCGGTCGAGATGGTCGAGGAGGTGCGTGCCATCCCCACCACGACACCGACACCCGTCGCTGCCCCGCTGGAGGTGCAGGACGACGGCGCGGCCGCGACCCGCCGGACCGCCATCCCCGTGGCGACGGCGCTGCTTGGCGCCGACCTGCTGGCCGTCGGCTGGCTGGTCACCCGCCGCAGGGCCTGAGCCACCACGGGGCAGGGTCCGCTCAGCCGCGCGAGTCGGTCAGCAGCATCGCCAGCGCCAGCTGCACCATGTCGCTGCCGGCGCGGGGGTCGATCCCGGTCTTCTCGGCGAACCGGTCCAGCCGGTACTTCACGGTGTTGGCGTGTACGTGGACGGCCTCGCCCGTCTGGGCCATGTGACCGCGGTGGTCCAGGTAGGCCTGGATCGTCTCGGCGGTGAAGTCGTCGGCCTGCAGCACGTCCACCGCGTCGCCGACCAGCGGTCGCAGCCGGTCCAGCTGGGAGGAGACGACGCAGGCGAACCAGTCGTCCCGGAACCGCATCACCCGGCGACCCAGCGTGCGCGCCGCGTCGTAGGCCTGCCGGGCGTCACGGATCGTCCCCAGCGCACCCTCCAGCCCCTCGCGTGGCAGACCGATGCCGATCGGGCCCCGCTCGCCGGCGAAGGCGGCCGCCTCGTCGACGCAGTTGGTCAGCATCACGACGGCGTCGGTCCGCTCGATCAGGACGATCCCCGCGTCGCGGGCCCGCAGCGGGTCGTCCTCGGGGGCCGGACGACGGACCGCGGCGATCATCACGCCGTCGGGGTCCAGCCCCAGCGCATGGGCCTCGTCGCGGGCGGCCGCCGTGCTGGCGGGCAGCCCGTGGATCATGTCGAGGAACAGCTGGGCGCGGCGGCGCACCTCCGACCCCTGCTCGCGGGAGGTCTCGTGGTAGGCCTCGGCGACCTTGGCGCTGACCAGGTG
The DNA here is from genome assembly GCA_041633535.1 of Euzebya sp. Classification (GTDB taxonomy): domain Bacteria; phylum Actinomycetota; class Nitriliruptoria; order Euzebyales; family Euzebyaceae; genus Euzebya. The sequence continues at coordinate 10,277 of JBFKGB010000014.1, forward strand.
CATCATCGCCCAGAAGTGCCCGGCGACGTCCACGAGGTCGTCCACCGCTGCCTGCCCCTCGGCCTTCGCGGCCTCGGTCAGCATCCGCCACATCTCGATGTAGCCGATCTGGAACGCCTGGATCAGCTGGGTCACCGCCAGCTGCTGGCGGGCCCGTCGCACGCCCAGCGTCGCCCGTGAGCTGACCTCGTCCGGTCGCAGCGACCGGTCCTCGGCGATGATCCGCATCAGGATGTCGAGGTTGGCGCGCACCGACCACCACAGGTCGTCGCGGGTGACCTCGCTACCCGTGTAGCCGGGCAGCTGCCGGCGGATCGTGGTCACCACCTCGTCGGTGATGGGGTCCAGCTGCGTCAGCAGCTTGGCTGCGACGCGGGCGGTGGGGCGGTCGGCCACACGGACCGAGCCTGTGGGAACCACAGTGTCGGGGTGGCGGCGGGGCTCGAAGAGGGTCGACATGTCTACGTGGCAGCCTCCCCCTCTTTGTGGAATCCACAACATCGGTGGCGGTGGTTCTGCGCGGTCACCAGCAGGAGGCAGTCGTCGTATCCCGAACTAGAGGGTGCGGAGCACGAACCAGGTGGAAGCCGACCACCGACCGCTGAGCCGAAGGAGACCCCTCACATGCGCAGGACCATCGCCCCCACAGCCCCACGCGCGCGGGTCACCGCCGCGTGTGCGCTGGCGTTGACCGTCGGGCTGCTGCCCGCCGGTGCACCAGCCAGCGCGCAGGACCAGCCCGACCCCTCCCAGGTCGGCCGCTTCATCGCCGTGCTCGAGGAGCCGCGGATCTGGCACGACGTCCCCGGCCAGGGGTCGGTGGAGGGCACGGACTTCACCACGACCGACGAGCGCTGTGTCGCCGACCCGACCGACGACGGCAACGGCCAGGCCCAGGTGCCCGACTGCAAGCCGGCGTCGGTGTCGGCCGCGCTGCTGCCAGGCGGTGACCTGCTGTACTTCAACGGGCTCGAGAACCTGGAGTACTTCGACGTCGACAACTTCCCCGAGGCCACCAACGTGGTCGCCCAGGGCGGCCGCGGCGCGATCAGCGACCAGACCCGGATCCTGTCCTTCAGCGAGGACTACAGCGACCCGACGTGGAGCTTCCCGGACAACAACCGGGCCGAGACCGACGCCGAGACGTCCTCCCTGCCGCTGTACGGCCCCCTGGACGGCGTGCTGAGCGACGGCAACGACGACCGCTTCTCCTACAACGACCAGGCGCTGTTCTGCGCGGACCTGAACAACCTCTACACCGGCGACGTGCTGGCGGTCGGCGGCACGAACTACTACACCGAGCCGCAGATCGGCGACACCGGCTACGGCGTCGTCGAGCTGGAGGGCACCCGCCAGAGCCGCATCTACGACGTCGACGCCAACGTGTGGCGCCACTCCGGCGACCGCGACGCCGACATGGTGGCCGACGACGAGGAGAACACCGGCCAGATGGCGTACGGCCGCTGGTACCCCTCCGTCGTGACCCTCGCCAACGGCGACCAGTTCGTCGCCTCCGGTGTGACCAAGCTGATCAAGCCCGTCTACCCCTACGACTACGACGACGACCCCAACGGGGCGCCGTCGGTCGAGGGTGACAACGGCCCGGGCCTCAGCGACTCGGGTCGCAACGTCACCCAGACCGAGGTCTACAGCGTCGCCGACGAGGCGTGGACGCTGAACGAGAACCCCGAGTCGGAGAAGTCCCTCCCGCTGTTCCCCCGCCTGCACCTGCTGCCCAACGGCGACGTCTTCTACAACGCCGCCGGTCAGGTCTACAACCCGCAGGGTCAGGCCTACGACCAGGCGCTGTGGAACATGGCGTCGGTCTACGACCAGGACGACCAGACCTGGACCGACATCGGCATCCCCGGCGTCACCGGTGACCAGACGGACCTGACCGCCCTGAACCCGGTCCACCCGGGCTTCCGCGGGTCGGCCTCCTCGATCATGCTGCCCCTGCGGCCCGACGCCGACGGCGAGTACACCGAGGCCAGCTTCCTGGCCGCCGGTGGCACCACCGGTGTGACCCCCGGGTCCTACTTCGCCATCGACTCCTCCTACATCACCACCGTGGACACCTCGGGTGACACCCCGGTGCTGACGGGCCGCGCCACCGGCCCGCTGAACGCCCCCCGCTGGTACGGCCACGGGGTCGGCCTGCCCGACGGCTCGGTCCTGGTCTTCTCCGGCGCCGACCGCGACGAGGTCGTCAACCCCGGAACCGGCACGCCCGTGACCGTGCCCGAGCTGTTCGACCCCGTGACCGAGACCTGGTCCCCGATCGTGGACCAGGGCGACGACCGGACCTACCACAACCTCGCCATGCTGCTGCCCGACGGCCGCGTCATGGTCGGCGGGCACTCGCCGATCAACGACAGCTACGCGCTGTTCGGCCTGTACCCGGAGAACCCGGTGGTCGAGCTGTCCACCGACGGCCGCAACCCCACCATCCAGATCTACGAGCCCCCCTACCTGCACACCGCGACCCCGCGGCCCGTGATCGACGCGGCCGACGACGCCGCCGACAGCGGCTCGACGATCCGGGTCCGCACGCAGCAGGCCGCAGAGGTCCGCAAGGTCGTGCTGGTCCGCAACCCCTCCATCACCCACCTGGTCGACGGTGACCAGCGGACGGTCGAGCTGCCCTTCACCCAGACCGGCAACGGCATCAACCTGGACGTGGACGTCCCCGCGGCAGCGGTCGCCCCACCCGGTGACTACATGCTGTTCGTGATGGTCGAGGACGCCGAGACGGGCCGCATGGTCCCCAGCGTCTCCACGCCCTTCCACGTCAACGGCCCGACCGAGTAGCAGGCATGCTGGTCGACATGCGCTCGACCAGCACCGCATCGACGGCCGTCGTCCTCGTGACGGCGGCCGTCATGCTGCTGCTGGCGATCCAGGCCCCGGCGACCGCCCACACCGGCGGGGACGCCGACGTGGTGCTGACCCTCGACGAGCCACCTGCAGCGCTCGACGGCATGACCGTGGAGGTCGTGAACCGGCTGGCCCCGCAGCTGGTGCTGGCCAACCCGACCGACTCCGTCGTCGAGGTGCTCGGCATCGAGGGCCGCCCGTTCCTGCGGATCGGGCCCGACGGCGTCGAGGCCAACCTGGCCGTGGCCGACTGGTACACGACCAACGACCCGTTCGCGGGCGGTGATCTGCCGGATGTCGTCGGGGGTGAGGACGTCTGGGGTCTGGTGGCGCAGGACCCGGCCTGGGGCTGGTTCGACCACCGACTGCATCCCGGCCCACTGCAGGCGCCCCAGGAGATCGTGGCCATCGGTGAGCCGGCGGACTTCGAGCGGTGGGCCGTCGACCTGGTCGTCGACGGCCGACCGGCGACCCTCCAGGGCGCGTTCCGCTACCAGCCGCTGCGCGGGGGCTTCGTGCCCTCGATCACCGTGCCGCCGCCCTCGGGTGTGCAGCTGGCCGTCCTGCCAGGGCTGGTCCCCGGTCTGTTCCTCGACAACGCCACCGGCGACGAGGTGCTGGTCCGCGGCGAGGACGGCGAGCCGTTCCTGCGCGTCGGCGCCGACGCCGTCCACGCCAACGTCCGCAGCCCTGCATGGATCGCCTCGGCACGGGCCAGCGAGGGCACGACGCCCACCGACGTGGTCGACGCCACGGCCGAGCCGGAGTGGGTGCAGGTCGCCGACGTCCCCCGCTACGGCTGGATCGACCCGCGCCTGAGCTACCCCGACCGCGAGCCGTCGCGTGCGGTCATCGCCACGGCCGAGCCCGCCGACGTCGCGGAGTGGACGGTGCCGATCGAGGTCGCCGGGGACGCCATCAGCGTCGAGGGGGTCATCACGTGGCAGCCCAACCCCGACCTGGAGCCGGCGGCCACCGACGATCCGCTGGGGTGGACCCGCTGGCTGGCGGTCCTCGTCGTCGCCGGTCTGGCCGTCGGCGGTCTGGCCTTCACGCGCCGTGGTGCACGCAGGTCGCCCGCAGCGGATCGCTGACGTCAGCTGCTGTGGTCGCGACCGCTGACGTCAGCTGCGGTCGGGGGCCGCGCACGGCAGCCGGACCAGGATGGCGGTCCGGCCGTCCGTCTGCGTCCGGGTCCACAGCTCGCCACCCCACCCCGCGACCATGTGCTCGCAGAACTCCAGGCTGGCGCCGGCCCCGGTGACCAGTGGCGTCGTCCGGGGTGCCTCGTGGACGTGGATCTCTATCACCGCGGACAGCTCGTGGGTCGTCGAGGTGATCTGCACCGACGTGTCGGGTGGACTGCGCCGCAGGGCATGACGCAGCAGGTGGAGGGTGACCTCCAGCAGCCCCTGGGGGTCGGCCAGGACCACCGGCATGGCGCCGACGTCGATCGTGACGGCACGGTCCGCCAGCAGCGGGGACAGCAGCCTGGTCGCGGTGGCCAGCACCTCGCCGAGGTCCGCGGTCTGGCCCATCTGCCCCGCGGCGTGGTGCGGCACCCGCTGCGACGTCGTCGACTGCAGCTCCTCCAGCGCGTGCTGCACCAGGTTGGCGACCATCTCCAGCGGTGACCGCAGGTCCACCACGGGGAGGGTGCGGGCCCGTGCGACCTGGTCGGCCAGCTCCTCCAGCAGCATCTGCAGGGTCTCGCTGACCTCGCCACGCAGGTCGTGTGCGCGCAGCTCGTGCCGCTCGATGGCGAAGACCAGCGCCTGACGGATCCGGTTGGTCGTCGCGTCGTCCTTGCCCAGGTAGTCCTGTGCACCCAGGCGGACGGCCTGGCGCCCCAGGTCGTCGCTGTCGAAGCGGGTCAGGGCCACGACCGCGACGTCCGGTGCGGCCTCAACGACACGGCCGATGGCCTGCAGCCCATGGGCGTCGGGCAGGTGCAGGTCCACCAGCGCGCAGTCGAACCGGTGGGCCTTCAGGGCCGCCAGTGCCGACGCGAGGTCGCCGACGACCACGGTCTCGGCGATGCCGGACTCCTCGAGCCTGGCCCCGCACAACGCGGCGTCGCTGGGCGAGTCCTCGACCAGCAGCACATGGACGACCCCCCGACGTCCCATGGTCACCTCATCCGTCCGAGGTCACGGTGGGGAACGCGGGCGGGCGGCTGCCCGTCCACGCGGTGTCGTCGGCGACCTGCAGGACGACCTCGGTCAGCATCGCCGGGGTCACCTCCAGCAGCCGCCAGATCTCGATGGCGTTGCCGATGTCGGACGTCCAGCGCATCAGCACCTCGTCGTCGTCGCGGTCGACCTCGACCAGCAGGGTGCGCTTGGGGCTCATCTGCCGGGTGCTCAGCCGGGCCACGAACTCCTCGCCGGACGGGGTCCAGCCGCTGCGGACGATGAAGGAGTCCGGACGGGACGCCTTCAGCCGCGAGGCCACGTCCTCCAGATGGGCCGACAGGGTCGCGTGCTGCTCGCGTCGGGAGTCGGCCTCGGCCTCGTCGGCGGCCTCCTCTGCCTGCTGCAGGAGGTCCATCTCCTCCTCGGCGGCGGCCCGGCGCGCGGCCAGGTCCTCGTTCGAAGACAACCGCTGCTGCAGCGCGTCGTCGAAATCACTCACGTAGGTCACTCCTCGGTGCCGTCGGCGGACCGCCACTCTACGACCCTGAGGTCCTCGGGTGCGCCCCATAGACTGACCACGGTCATCCGCACCACGTTCCGCCATGACGCCCCGACCTGACGCAAGGACACACCGTGCCCACCGAGTTCTCCGGCCTGCCCGACACCGAGCAGCGGCTCGCGGCCGCGGGCTACCTGCCGTCGACGTCGATCAGCACCGTGACCTACCTGGCCGACCGGCTGGGCAAGCCCGTGCTGGTCGAGGGTCCGGCCGGCGTCGGCAAGACCGAGCTGGCCAAGGCCGTCGCCACCGCCAAGGGTGCCCGGCTGGTCCGGCTGCAGTGCTACGAGGGGCTGGACGAGGCGAAGGCGCTGTACGAGTGGAACTACTCCAAGCAGCTGCTGCGGATCCAGGCGGCCGCCGGCGGGGACGCCACATGGGCCCAGACGCACGACGACATCTTCGGTCGTGAGTACCTGCTGACCAGGCCGCTGCTGGAGGCCATCAGCGTCGACACGCCGACGGTCCTGCTGATCGACGAGATCGACAAGGTCGACTTCGAGTTCGAGGCGCTGCTGCTGGAGATCCTGTCGGACTTCCAGGTCACGATCCCCGAGCTGGGCACCGTCGCCGCGGTGCACCAGCCCTACGTGGTCCTGACCTCCAACTCCACGCGTGAGCTGTCCGAGGCGTTGAAGCGTCGCTGCCTGTACCTGCACATGGACTACCCCGACATCGAGCGCGAGAAGGCCATCGTGCTGGCCCGGGTGCCGGAGGTGCCCGAGCAGCTCGCCGACCAGCTGGTCCGGGTCGTGCGGTCCCTGCGGAACCTCGACCTGAAGAAGAGCCCCTCGATCTCGGAGACCCTCGACTGGGCACGCACGCTGCTGGCCCTTGGATACGACAGCATCAACGCCGACGTCGCCGCCCAGACGCTGAACGTGGTCGTGAAGTACCAGGCCGACATGGAGAAGGCACTGAAGCACCTGTCGGTCCCGCCGGACCCGTCCCTGAACTGAGGGACCGCAGATGAGCGCGCTGACCCCGCCCGACCCGTCCCTGAAGGGGCTGCAGGCCCGCCTGCTGGACTTCCACCACGCCCTGCGCGACGCCGGTGTGGCGGTCTCCATCTCCGACGGGATGGACGCGATGCGCGCCGCGGCCGCCGTGGACCTGCTGGACCGTGACGTCCTGCGCGAGGCGCTGGCGGCGACGCTGACCTCCTCGGCATCCCACCGGATCGCCTTCGACACGCTGTTCGACATCTACTTCCCGCGGACCAGCGCCCTGCCGGGGGAGGAGGAGGCGCCGGCCGGCGCGTCGCCCGACGGCAGCGCCCGTCCCGGCACACGCGACCCGATGGACTTCCTGTCCGACCTGATCGAGCAGCTCAGCGCCGGCGGCGACGCCGAGCTGCGGCGGATGGCCCAGGAGGCGGTCGGGCAGTTCGGTCGCGTCGAGAACGCCGACGGGTCGACGTCGTACTTCGCCTACCGGGTCTACCGGCACTTCAACCTGCGCGGCATGCTGCGGCGTCTGATGCAGGAGGCCGGCATCGAGGACGCCGACGACCTGGTGTCACGGCTGCAGGTGGATGAGTTCGAGGAGCGGCTGCGGCGTTTCCGCGAGGAGATCGACGCCGAGATCCGGCGTCGGCAGGTCGAGTCCCGCGGGCCCGAGGCGATCGCCCGCCGCGCCGTCCGGCCCCTCCCGGAGGACGTCGACTTCTTCTCCATCACCGGGGACGAGCAGGCGCACATGCGGCGGGCCGTCCGGCCCCTGGCGCGCAAGCTGGCGACGCGGCTGGCGGTGAAGCGCCGGCGGGCGCGGGACGGGACGTTGGACGTCCGCCGGACGCTGCGGCGTGCGCTGGGGACCGGCGGGGTGCCGATCGATCCCGCCTACCGGTCGAAGAAGGTCCACCGACCCGAGCTGGTCCTGATCTGCGACGTGTCCGGGTCGGTCGCGGCGTTCGCCAAGTTCACCCTGATGTTCACGCACGCCCTGCAGGGACAGTTCTCGCGGGTCCGCTCCTTCGCCTTCATCGACACCGTCGACGAGGTCACCGACCTGTTCGCCGACGGGGACTTCGGCGCCGGGATGGCGCGGATGACCCAGGAGGCCGACCTGGTGTGGCTGGACGGCCACTCCGACTACGGGCACGCCTTCGAGGTGTTCGCCCAGCGGTACGTGAAGACCCTCACACCCAGGACGACCGTGCTGGTGCTGGGTGACGCCCGCAACAACTACCGGGCCGCCAACGTGTGGGCGCTGAAGGAGATCAGCGACCACGCCAAGCGCACCTTCTGGCTGAACCCCGAGCCGGCCGGCCAGTGGGACTCCGGCGACTCGATCGCCATGGACTACGCCCGCGTGTGCGACCGGATGGTGGAGTGCCGCAACCTGACGCAGCTCGCGGAGTTCATCGAGACCGTCGTCTGAGGCACCGGCGCACGGGTCCGGTTGGTGCGTACCGCGTCCCGATTACCGGCACGATCGGGGCCGAACTCGCGCAGGCGCTATTGCGGCCCCGAACGCGCCACAACCCGCCGCCGCGGGCATGTGACTCCTGACATCCTGTGTGGCTCACGTGGTTGGTGTGGCTGGTGTGGTTACACTCACCTGGTATGGCACGCCGGCTCGGGATCATGGGCGGCACCTTCGACCCTGTGCACCTGGGTCACCTGGTGACCGCTGAGCAGGCGCGCGTGGATGTCGGCCTCGACGAGGTCGTCTTCGTGCCGGCCGGGTCGCCGTGGCAGAAGAGCGACTCCGACGTCAACGCCGCCGAGCAGCGCTACCTGATGACGGTCCTGGCCACCGCCGCCAACCCCAGCTTCAGCGTCAGCCGCATGGAGATCGACCGCGACGGCCCGACCTACACCGTCGACACGCTGCGCGACCTGCGGACCCACCTGGCCGACACCGAGCTGTTCTTCATCACCGGCGCCGACGCGATCCTCAACATCCTGACCTGGAAGGACGCCGACGAGGCGCTGGAGCTGGCCACGTTCGTGGCTGCCACCCGCCCCGGCTACGACCTGGCGGCGCTGCAGGAGCACAACCTGATGACCCGGGTGACGCTGCTGGACGTGCCGGCGCTCGCCATCTCCTCCAGCGACGTGCGGGACCGGTTCCGGGCCGGCCGGTCCGTCCGCTACCTCATCCCGCGCGAGGTCGAGGAGTTCGCCCGCAAGCACGGCCTGTACGGCACGAACGGTCACGGCCTGGCCGCCGCCGACGTCAGGGGACGCTGATGGACCTCCTCGACCAGCCCGGTCCCGCCCCCCTCCCACCGGTGGGACGCCAGCGGCAGCGCCGCGCCGGCGGACGACGCGCCGCGCAGCACCGACGCGGTCGCCTGCACCGGCGCAGCCTGCTGTCCCTCCCGCGACCACGAGCGGGCAGCAGCCGGCGCGCCCCCGGCAAGCGCGAGGCCGGTCGACGCCCACGCCCGATCGCCACCACACACGGTCCCGTCCTGTACCACCAGCCGGACCAGCTGCGGACACGGGTCGCACGCCGTCGGGTGCTGCGGGTCGTCGCGGCCCTGACCGCGATCGCCCTGCTTGTCGGCGGGACCGTGTGGCTGCGCACGTTCGTGGGGGACCGCACCGGTGCGGCACCGGCCGA
>JBFKGB010000015.1:0-18974 GCA_041633535.1 Euzebya sp.
CGGACGTCGCCGTAGCGCCCGTCGAGGTGGCGCGCCAGCGCAGTCGTCGTGTCGGTGCCAGCGGTGGTGGAGTCGTCCATGACGGGATCATCCCCGCGCGGGGCAGGGATGATCCGTCCTGCGCGCGCAGTGCTTCTCGGCCTGGGCCCAGGACGGGCCGCTGGCGGTGTCGACCTCCAGCGGGACGGCCAGCTCGATGACGCCGCTCATCGTGGTCTCCAGCAGGTCGCGCAGGTCGTCGTGCTCGTCGGGCACCGTCTCACAGACCAGCTCGTCGTGGACCTGCAGCAGCAGCTGCGAGCGCAGCCCCCGCTCGACCATCGCGGCCCGCACGTCGATCATCGCGATCTTCATGATGTCGGCCGCCGTCCCCTGGATCGGGGCGTTCAGCGCCATGCGCTCGGCCATCTGCCGGCGCTGCCGGTTGTCGCTCATCAGGTCCGGCAGGTAGCGACGGCGGCCGGTGAGGGTCTCGGTGTAGCCGGTACGCCGGGCCTCCTCGACGCCGCCGTACAGGTAGTCCCGCACGCCGGGGAACCGGTCGAAGTAGGCGTCCATCAGGTCCTGCGCCTCGTCCCGCCCGATCGCCAGCTGCTGGGCCAGCCCGTAGGCGCTGAGCCCGTAGGCCAGCCCGTAGGTCATGCCCTTGATCTTGGACCGCTGGGTGTTCGTCACCTCGGCGATGTCGCAGTCGAACACCTTCGCGGCGGTCGAGGCGTGGATGTCCTCGCCGGAGGTGAACGCCTCGAGCAGCCCGGGGTCACCGGACAGGTGGGCCATGACCCGCAGCTCGATCTGGGAGTAGTCGGCCACCAGCAGCGCGGTGAACCCCTCACCCGGGACGAAGGCCCGCCTGATCTGCCGGCCCAGCTCGGTGCGGATCGGGATGTTCTGCAGGTTCGGGTTCTGGCTGGACAGCCGACCGGTGACCGCGACGGTCTGGTTCAGCTCGGCGTGGACCCGCTTGCGTCCGGGGCCGACCAGCTTCTGCAGCGGGTCGATGTAGGTGCCCTTCAGCTTGCTGTACTCGCGGTAGGCGAGGATGGCGGGCAGGACCGGGTGCTGGTCCAGGATCTTGGTCAGCTCGGCCGCGTCGGTGGACCAGCCGGTCTTGATCCGCTTCGTCTTCTTGATGTCGAGGTGGTCGAACAGCAGCGCCTGCAGCTTCTTGGGTGAGTCCAGGAAGCCCAGGTCGGTGAAGTCCTCCAGGTCCCGCTCGTCGGCGTCGATCGCGGCCAGCGCGTCCTCACGGGCGGTGGCGACCTTGACCTGCAGGTCCGCGCCGAGCTCGGCCAGGACGGCCCCGTCGACGGTGATGCCGACGCGCTCGAGGTCGGCCAGGCCGGCGACCAGCGGCAGCTCGATGCGGCGGATCAGGTCGGCCTGCCCACGCTGGGTGACCTCGGCGTCCAGGACCTCGGCCAGCTGGAACAGCGCATGGGCGCGCAGCGCACGGCCCCGCCACTCCCCCGCGTCGGCGTCCTCCTCCATGCCCAGCAGCCCCAGCTGCGCCGGCCCCTCGTCGGCGGCCGCGACCTCCTCCTCCGTCGCCAGCGCCTTGTTCAGGTGGGTCAGGGCCAGACGCTCGAGGTCGTAGGAGCGCTCGGCCGGCTGCAGGATGTAGGCCCACAGCTCGGTGTCGATGGTGGGCTGCACCGCCTGGCCCAGCCCCGCGCAGCGGGTGAAGTGGTGGACCATCTTGCCGTCATGGACCCACACCGGGTTGCCCGCTGCCCCGGTCAGCAGCGCGCCCAGCGCCGCACGGTCGGCGTCGTCCAGCATCGCCACCGTCCCGCTGACCGGGTTCGCCCCCGCGGCGGCCAGCGCCACCGCGACCGGCGTGGGGTCGGGCAGCCCGCCGCTGGAGAACGGCACCACCGCGACCGGCTGGCCGGCGGGCACCCGCTGCAGCCAGGCGGCGAGGTCACCGGCGGCGGCACGCTGGGGCTCGGTGTCGAACCCGGTCGCCTGGTCCTCGGCCTGCGTGCCCAGGACCGACTCGTTCAGACGGTCCCACAGCGACCGGAACTCGAGCGTCGCGAACAGCCCGCGGACGGCCTCGGCGTCGATGTCGCCCATCTGCAGCTCCGCGACCGGGCGGGGCAGCGGCAGCTGACGGTTGATGGTGGTGACCTGCCGGCTGGCGTAGACGGCGTCGCGGTGCTCGGCGAGCATCGCCGGGACCTTCTTCCCGCGCAGCTTCTCGAGGTTGGCGTAGATGCCGTCCAGGTCGCCCCACTCGACCAGCAGCTTCGCCGCGGTCTTGTCGCCCACCCCGGGCACGCCGGGGATGTTGTCGCTGGGGTCGCCGCGCAGGGCGGCCAGCATCGGGTAGGACAGCGGCGGGACGCCGTAGCGCTCCTCGACCGCCGCAGGGTCCATCACCACGGTGTCGGAGATGCCGCGCCGGGTGTAGAGCACCCGGACGTGCTCGTCGACCAGCTGGAACAGGTCCCGGTCGCCGGTGACGATCAGCACGTCCCAGCCGTCGGCCTTGGCGGTCTCGGCGTAGCTGGCGATCAGGTCGTCGGCCTCCTGCCCCTCCAGGTCCACCCGCGGGATCGACAGCGCCTGCAGCACCTCGTCGATGAGCGGCAGCTGGCTGCGGAACTCGTCCGGTGACTCCGTGCGGTTGGCCTTGTAGCCGGGCAGCAGCTCGGTCCGCTCGGCCGGGCGGCCCTTGTCGAACACGGCGGCCAGGCCGTCCAGCCGGTGCTCCTCCAGCAGCTTGATCACCATCGAGGTGAACCCGTAGGCGGCGTTGGTCACCTGCCCCGTGGACGTGCGCAGGTCGTCGGGGAGGGCGAAGAACGCCCGGTAGGCGAGGCTGTAGCCGTCCAGCAGGGCGAGGGTCGGTCGGGTGCTCATCGCGGGTGATCCTACGTCGCCCCTGCGACACCCCCTGCGCCACACGGGGGAGGTGCCGGCGCCCCTCGTGTCGAAGCACCCTGCGGGGCGGTACGTTCCGCCCCACCACAGCGATGGCGAGGGTTGACGCACAACATGCGCGACATCTCTCTTACCACCGTAGTAGGTTACCGATCGTGTGGGAGGCTGCGACCGGCTCCGCCTTAGCGGGATCGGACGCCGGACATCCTCACCGCGAGGGCCGACCGGACCGGTCGCCCTGGCCCGCACGGAAAGAGCATCAGCCCGATCGGGACGGCGACCCGCCGCTCGACCAGGGCACACCCCATACAAGAGGAGTCTGTGGCATGACCACGAATCTCAAGTGGCTGCGCGTCGTGGCCATGATGTGCCTGCTGGCCATCATGGCGACCGCCTGCGCATCCGACGACAGCACCAGCGACACCGCCACCGAGGAGGGCGCCGTCACCGACGAGCCCACCACCGACGAGGAGCCCACCGAGGACGAGGAGGCCACCGAGGCCGACACCGAGGACGAGGGTGACGAGGGCGCCGCCGGCGACGGCGAGGCGCTCAGCATGGCCTACATCCTGCCGGAGACGGGCCAGCTGGCCTTCCTGGGCCCGCCCATCATCAACGGCTTCCAGCTCGCGGTGCAGCAGATCAACGAGGCCGGCGGCACCAACGGTGTCGAGGTCGTGCAGGGTGGCGGTGACGAGGGTGACGGTGACGGCACCATCGCCAACCAGACCGCTGACCGGCTCCTGGCCGACGGCGTGGACATCATCATGGGCGCTGCCTCCTCCGGCATCTCCCTGACGATCATCGACAAGATCACCGGTGCCGGCGTCGTGCAGTGCTCGCCGTCCAACACCTCCCCCACCTTCACCAACTACGACGACGGTGGCCTCTACTTCCGCGCAGCCCCCACCGACGCCCTCCAGGGCCCGGTCCTCGCTGAGCAGATCGTCGCCGCCGGCGGCACCAACGTGGCCGTGCTGGCCCGCGCCGACGACTACGGCCAGGGCCTCCTGGACGCCACCACCGCCGCGCTCGAGAACGCTGGCGCCACCGTCGCCGTCTCGACCACCTACGACCCGATGGCCCAGAGCTTCGACGCCGAGGTCCAGCAGGTCGTGGACGCCGGCGCAGACGCTGTCGCCCTCATCTCCTTCGACGAGGGTGCCCGCATCCTCTCCACCATGATCGAGCGTGGCGTCGGCCCGGCCGACCTCATCGTCTTCGGTGCGGACGGCATCGCCTCCAACGACACCCCCGGTCTGGTCGACCCCAACAACCCCGCCGTGCTCGAGGGCATGCGCACCACCTCCCCGACCCCTGCGTCGGACGAGGGCTTCAACGAGGCGCTGGCCGAGTTCGCGCCTGACGTCACCGACACCCTGTTCGCCGCCGAGGGCTACGACTGCGCCATCGCAGCCGCCCTGGCCGCGGTCGCCGGTGGGGCCAACACCTCCGAGGCCATCGCCGAGAACATGGTCGCCGTGACCAAGGACGGCACCAAGTGCACCTCCTTCGCCGAGTGCGTCGAGCTGCTCGAGGCCGGCGAGGACATCGACTACGACGGTCCGTCGGGTCCGATGGACTTCACCGACGCCGGTGAGCCGTCGCAGGGCACCTACGCCCTCAGCGAGTTCACCGCTGACGGCACCCTGGAGCAGATCGACACGATCGTCTCCAGCCTCTAGGGGATCCGTGGGTCCTTCCTCGGGAGGATCCACACCCTGACAGGACGAATACCCATCGAAGGGTCCGGACCCGCTGGTCCGGGCCCTTCGTGGTTCCACATCCCCTCACCCCAGGAGCACCCTCACCGATGTCGAAGACCCTGATCGCAGCCGTGGCCGTGCTGGCCATGCTGGCCGCAGCCTGTGGGAACGAGCCGGCCGACACCGCCGGCGAGCCCACCGAGACCGCCACCACCGAGACCGCCACCACCGAGGCCGCCACCGCGACGTCGGATGAGCCGACCGCCGGGAGCACCGAGGCGACCGCCGAGGACGGCGGACCCCTGACCCTCGCCTACCTGCTGCCCGAGACCGGCCAGCTGGCCTTCCTGGGCCCGCCCATCATCGGTGGCTTCCAGCTGGCGATCTCCCAGATCAACGAGGCCGGGGGCACCAACGGGTTCGACGTCGTGGCCGAGGGCGGTGACGAGGGTGACGGTGACGGCACCATCGCCAACCAGACCGCAGACCGGCTGCTCGCGGGTGGCGTCGACGCCATCGTCGGGGCTGCGTCCTCCGGCATCTCCCTGACGATCATCGACAAGGTCACCGGCGCCGGTGTGGCGATGTGCTCGCCGTCCAACACCTCCCCCACCTTCACCAGCTACGACGACGGCGGCCTGTACTTCCGCGCAGCGCCCACCGACGCCCTCCAGGGTCCGGTCCTGGCCGAGCAGATCATCGCCGCCGGCGGCACCAACGTGGCGATCCTGGCCCGCGCCGACGACTACGGCCAGGGCCTGCTGGACGCCACGACCACTGCGCTCGAGGACGCCGGCGCGACCGTGTCGGCCACCACCTACGACCCGATGGCCCAGAGCTTCGACGCCGAGGTCCAGCAGGTCGTCGACGCCGGCGCCGACTCCGTCGCCCTGATCGCCTTCGACGAGGGTGCCCGCATCCTGTCGACCATGATCGAGCGTGGCGTCGGCCCGGCCGACGTCATCGTGTTCGGTGCCGACGGCCTGAACTCCGGTGACCTCCCCGAGCTGGTCGCCCCCGACGACGCCGGCGTCCTGTCCGGCATGGGCGTGACCGCACCGGCGTCGTCCTCCTCGGCGGACTTCCAGTCCACCCTCGAGGCGTTCGCGCCCGAGCTGGAGGACTTCGGCTTCGCCGGCGAGGCCTACGACTGCGCCATCGCCTTCGCCCTGGCGGCCGTCGCGGGCGGTGCCAACACCTCCGAGGCGATCGCGGCCAACATGGTCGACGTGACCGTCGGCGGCACCGTGTGCACCTCCTTCGCCGAGTGCGTGGAGCTGCTGGAGGCCGGCGAGGACATCGACTACGACGGCGCCTCGGGTCCGATGGACTTCACCGACGCCGGCGAGCCCTCGGTCGGCACCTACGACGTCAAGCGGTTCGACGACGCCGGTGACCTCCCCACCATCGAGACCGTCACCTCCTCCCGCTAGCCGGTCCGGTCGGTCCGCCCCACCGATGGGCACGATCGGGGGCCAAATCGCCCCAGGGCGAGTTCGCCCCCGATCGCGTCGGACCGCGCCCCGCCGACCACCCGGACCGCGCCACGCCGACCACCGGCACGATCGGGCCGTTCGTCGTCCACGGACGAGTTCGGCCCCGATCGCGCCGGTAAGAGCGTGTCAAGTCAGGTCAGACCGTTAGCGCCAGCCGGGCCTGCTTCAGGACGGCCTTGTCGCCCACGCGGGTCTCGACGACGATCCCGTCGTCCTCGCGCCACAGGTGGTGGGTCAGGGTGTCGCCGGGCAGCACGACTCCGCTGAAGCGGGCCTGCATCCCGGTGACCGCGCCCACGTCGCCGTCGAGCAGCGCGTCGACCGCGGCCTTCCCGGCCATGCCGAAGGTGCACATGCCGTGCAGGATCGGCCGCTCGAAGCCGGCGAAGGCGGCGAACTCCGGGTCGACGTGCAGGGGGTTGGCGTCGCCCGACAGCCGGTACAGCAGCGCCTGCTGCTGCAGCGTCGGCGCAGTCACGACCGCGTCGGGGTCGCGCCGCGGCGGGCGGATCCGCGGGGCGGAGGGGCCGGGATCGCCGCCGAACCCACCCTCACCCTTGATGAAGGCGGTCATGACGTTGGTGACCAGCACCCGGCCGTCGACCTCGGTCGTCATTTCGAACGTGACCGACGCACCCGAGCGCTTGTCGTGCACCGCCGTGGGGCGGCAGCGGCTGACCGCGGTCGCCGACGTCGGCAACGGACCGGCCAGCCGCAGGTCGTGGTCGCCGTGCACCAGCATGCGCAGGTCCACGTCCAGCCCCGGGAGCTGCAGGAAGTTGTGGATGGGCATGAACCCCGGGACGGTGCCGAAGGTCGGCAGCACCGCAAGGTCCCGCTCGTAGGTCCAGCGCAGCTCCGACGGCGCCGTGGCCGGCACGCCCGCGCCCACGCCCAGGTGGTACAGGATCACGTCCCGCTGTGTCCAGGATGAGTCCCAGGTGATCGGGTCGGCGGCCAGCAGCGTGTCGATGTCGATGGGCATCCACGGTGTCTACCAGCTGACCGGCCGGGCCACCCGGACATGATGACGCCCCGGCCGCTGGCCGGGGCGTCATCGGGACGGCTGTCCCTACTTCTTGGTCTCGGCGAAGATGCCGGCGATCTCGTCGATCAGGTCCAGCAGCTTCTGGCCGTCGGCCGGGTCCACGCTCTTCTTGGCGTCACCGGCAGCCTTGATCGCGCGCCAGAACAGGTCGTGCAGCTGCGGGAACTGCTCGACGTGCGGGGGCTTGAAGTAGTCGGTCCACAGGACGGACAGGTGGTGCTTGACCAGCTCGGCCCGCTCCTCCTTGATGGAGATCGCGCGCTGACGGAACACCTCGTCGTCGGAGTCCTGGTACTTCTTGGCGCACATCAGCACCGACTCGGCCTCGATGCGGGCCTGGGCGGGGTCGTAGACACCGCACATCAGGTCGCAGTGGGCGTGGGCGGTCTGGGGTGCGCTGACGCGGTCGGTCAGGGCGAACAGTCGGCGAAGCATCGCTTCTCCTTGCGTGGTCGGATGGGAGTACGGTCACAATCTACATACCCGTGATCAGCTTCCTGACTCCCCTGCGCGCAACGTGCGTGGTCGCACTCGTGACCCTGCTGGTCGGCGTGACCACCGGGAGGGTCCGGATCCGCCGGGTGCAGGTCGAGGGGGACAGCATGCTGCCGACGCTGCGGCCGGGTGACCGGCTTGCCGTCATCGGTGTCCGACCACGCCCCGGGCACCTGGTCGTGCTGCGCGACCCCCGACAGCCCGAGCGGCTGCTGGTCAAGCGCTGCACGGCGATCGACGGACCCGACGGGGTCCGGGTCGAGGGCGACAACCCGGTGCACAGCACCGACTCGCGCCACTTCGGCCCGGTGCCGACGGACCTGGTCCTGGGGCGTCCGCTGTACCGCTACGCACCCGAGGCCGACGCGGGCCCGGTCTGGCGGGCCTGAGCCGGTCGGCGGCAGCTAGTGCAGGCGTGTGGCGTCGGCGGTGTCGACCGCACCCATGGCGTCCGGGTGCAGGAT
The DNA here is from genome assembly GCA_041633535.1 of Euzebya sp. Taxonomy (GTDB): domain Bacteria; phylum Actinomycetota; class Nitriliruptoria; order Euzebyales; family Euzebyaceae; genus Euzebya. The sequence continues at coordinate 8,099 of JBFKGB010000015.1, forward strand.
GCCGCTCATGGCACGCGCGCCCTGCACCACGGCCTGCGGGGTGCAGCGGCTGAACAGGCGGGTGGCGTCCACGGCCCAGACCTCGGCGCCCGTGGCGGCGGCCAGGTCCGCGAACGGCAGGTCCGTGGCCTCGGCCACCGCCTGGTCCAGGTCGTAGCCGCAGGGCAGGAACACGACGACGTCGGGCCGGGCGTCCCGGACGTCGTCCCAGGTGATGCGGCGCGACATCGGGTCGGCGGTGGCCAGGACGTCCGTCCCCCCGCCGACAGCCACCAGGTCGGGGACCCAGTGGCCCCCGGCGAAGGGCGGGTCACCCCAGTCCAGCGCCACGACGCGCCGGGGCTGCCGGTCGGCGACGGCGGTGCGGACGGCATCGAGCTCAGCCTGTGTCTGCGCGACCAGCGCCTCTGCGGCGTCGGGTACACCGGCGGCACGGCCGACCCGCCGCAGGTCGTCCCACAGGTCGGCCAGACGCACCGCCGTCAGCATGATCAGGTCGCTGCCGTCGGGCACGTCACCGCGGGCCACCTCGCCGTTGACCGCACAGACGTCGCAGACGTCCTGCGACAGCACCAGAGCCGGTGCCAGCTCGTGCAGCAGCGCCCGGTCGGTGCGGTACAGCGAGTGGCCGTCCTGCACCGACGCGCTGACGGCCGTGTCGATCTCGGCGGGGGTCATGCCGGGCGTCAGGGTGGACGCGGTCAGGACCGGGCGGTCACGGGCGATGGCGTGGTCGCACTCGTGGGAGATCCCGACCAGCCGGTCCCCCAGACCCAGGGCCGCCAGGATGTCGGTCCCCGAGGGGATCAGGCTTGCGATGGTGTCGGTCATCGACGACAGGATAGGCCGGACCAGCGGCCGACCTCAGATCCGGCGCGTGTGCCAGCGGGCGGTGCCCTCGGTCATGCAGCGGTGCACCGCGTGGGCGATGGCGTTGCCGACGGGGGCCGCCGGGCCCGCGAACGCGGTCGCCTCCTGACCCGGTGGCGGCAGGGCGCTGCACACCAGGATCGAGTCGGTGGCGGTCCCGGTGGCCGGCCCCGGATGGTTCATCGCCGTGATGCCGCACTCCGCGAGGGCCTGCGCCTTGGCCTCGGTCGCGGTCTGGACCGCGTTGACCAGGCCGGCGTCGCTCAGCGGCGTGGCGACCACGACGGCGATGTTGATCGTCCCGACGGCGGGCTGCAGCTCCAGGGTCCCGGCCGCGGCCAGCGGGACGGACAGCCCGACGGTCACCACCGCCGTGACCCCCCCGACGGTGGCCACCACGTGATCGCCGACCTCTGCCGCCGTCATGGTCGCCACCACGGGCGCATGGAGCCCTGCAGCCTCCTCGTGCAGGTGGGCGACCGGGTCGGTGCGGGCGTAGTCCAGCGGCACCTGCAGGTTCAGCCAGGTGCGGACCGGTCCGACGCCGCCACCGACGATGCAGGAGGACACCCCACGGTGCGGCTGGTCCAGCCGCAGCACCAGCCGGCCGGGGTCGTGGTCCAGCCAGCCGCCGTTCAGCTTCCTGCGAGCCACTCGGCGGCCTGCGTCGCGAAGTAGGTCAGGACGATGTCGGCGCCGGCGCGCTTGATGCCGGTCAGGCTCTCGAGCACGACCGCCTGCTCGTCGAGCCATCCGGCGGCGCTGGCGGCCTTCAGCATCAGGTACTCCCCCGACACCTGGTAGGCCGCCACCGGCACGACCGAGACCTGGGCGAGCTGGCGGATGACGTCCAGGTAGGGACCGGCGGGCTTCACCATGACGACGTCGGCGCCCTCGGCCACGTCCAGCTCGTACTCGCGGACGGCCTCACGGACGTTGCCGGGGTCCATCTGGTACCCCTTCTTGTCGCCGTCCTTGGGCGCGGAGTCCAGGGCGCCGCGGAAGGGACCGTAGTAGGCCGAGGCGTACTTGGCGGTGTAGGACATCAGGGCGGTGGTGGTGTGGCCGTCGGCGTCCAGGGCGTCCCGGATCGCGCCGATCCGACCGTCCATCATGTCGCTGGGGGCGATGACGTCGGCCCCCGCCACCGCGTGGCTGAGCGCCTGACGCACCAGCATCTCGACCGTGACGTCGTTCAGGACCCGCCCGTCGGGGCCCAGGATCCCGTCGTGGCCGTCGCTGGAGTAGGGGTCCAGGGCGACGTCGGTGACGACCAGCATCTCGGGATGGGCGTCCTTGATGGCGGCGATGGCACGCGGGACCAGACCGTCGGGGTTGGCGCACTCGGCCCCGTCGGCCGACTTCAGCGACTCCTCGATCTTGGGGAACAGCACGACGCCGCGGATGCCCAGCGAGGCCGCGCGACCGACCTCGGCCACCAGGCCGGGCAGGCTCCACCGCGTGACGCCCGGCATGGACTGCAGCGGCGTGTCCTCGGTGTCCTCGTGCAGGAACACCGGCAGGATCATGTCGTCGGGGGTCAGCGTCGTCTCGCGGACCAGGGCGCGCAGGCCGGCGCTGTGGCGGTTGCGGCGCGGTCGGATCGGCAGGTCCAGACGGGGGGTGTCGTCGTTCATCGCAGGCAACGTACCCGTCGTGTGGCTCAGGATCCCGGCTCGATGATCTGCTGGACCGAGATGCGCAGCTCCAGTCCCCGGTAGTCGCGGGCGACCCGGTCGGCGGCGGCCTGCAGCGCCGCAGGGTCGATCGGTCCGTCGCTGCGGACCGTGGCCGTGACCGTCCCGTCGGGCCCGATCGTGTCGACCGACACGACCTCGACCCCCAGCATCGTGTCCTCGACGAGCGCCTGGATGGCGCCCAGGTCGGGTGTGCCCGCGGTCAGCCCGAACAGCACCAGCGCACCGGTGACGGTGATCAGCGCCGGGAGGATGAACCGGACGTAGCGGTTGCGCTGCGTGCCGATGCGGGACAGGCGCACGCCCAGCCACAGCAGCACGCCAGCGCTCGCGGCCGCGATCGAGACCAGGTTGGTGACGAACAGCAGCCCGGACCCGGCCGCCAGACGGCCGTCGCTGGACAGCGCCAGGCCGAACACGCAGATCGGGGGCACCAGCGCCGCGGCGATCGCGACGCCGGCCAGCGCCGCCGGGATGCCCTTGCGGGCGCCGGCGTAGCCACCGATGACCCCTGACGCGGCCGCCACCCCGAGGTCCACGAGGGTGGGCGAACCGCGGCTCAGCATCTCCGTCGTCGGCGTCTCGGGTCCCAGGACCAGGCCGATGACGAACGCGGTGCCCGCCACGAGGACCGCGCCCGTCCCGGTCGTCGCCGCGGCCCGACGCAGCGTCTGAAGATCGCCGTCTACGACGGCGGTGCCGACGGCCACGATCGGGCTCATCAGCGGGGCGACGAGCATCGCACCGATGATCACGGCGGAGGAGTTCAGCAGCAGCCCGAAGGTCGCGAGCATCGCCGAGACGATGCAGGTGACGACGAAGTCGGTGGACAGCGTCGCGTCCAGGCGCGCCTTCCAGACCAGCGACTGCTCCTCGGCGTCGGTCAGCCGGGGACGCAGCTGCTTGAGGTAGCGGGTGACCGCCTGCACCGTCCCGGCGGGTCGATGGGGGCGCGAGATCGCGACGACCGGTCCGCGCATGGTGTCGAGCGCGGCCCGGGTGTTGCGACCCAGCCGGTCCCGGGCCAGGTCGTTGATGGTGTGGAACCCGACGACGGTCAGGCGGGTGTGCTCGATGTGGCTGCGCAGCCCCTCGGCGACCGTGGGCGCCTCGACGATCCGGCGGGTGCAGCGCTCCTCCCCCTCCAGACCGTGCAGCGCACCGTCCATCACCAGGGCGGCCTCCTCCGGGGTCTCGCTGGCCGTCCGGATGTGCAGCATGTCCACGGGCTTTGAGAACCCCTGCCCCAGGATCACGCCGGTGCGGGCCGCCACGCGGGCGTCGTCGGAGGCGTCGACCCCGACGACGACACCGGTGATGGCCTCGAGGCCCCCGCCGTGCCGGCCACGCCGGTACACCAGGACGTCGCAGTCGGCGGTGGCGATGACCTGCTCGGTCACCGTGCCGATGGCCACGCCCCCCGGCGTCGGCGCCTGGACGCCCAGCAGCACCAGGTCGGCCCCCTCGTCGCGTGTCGCGTCCAGGATCCCGCGAGCGACGCTGATGGCCGGTCGTGTGATGACCTCCATCCGGACCTGCCCGTCGCGGGCGCGGACGGTGTCGACGATCTGCTTGACCGCATCGATGCGGTCCAGGTTGCTCTCGGCGTCGGCGTCGCCCAGGACGACCACGAGCGCGATGACGCGTCCCTGGTCCCGCTGCACCATCGCCAGGGCGAGCGTCAGCAGCTCGGGGGCGGTGTCGGGGTTGGCCAGCGGGACCAGCACCGTGTCGGCGTGGTCGGGCACGGCGGGCCGGCTGGCGTCGGCCGCGTCCTGTGACGGGGCGTCGGCCGCGTCCTGTGACGGGGCGTCGGCCGCGTCCTGCGGCAGGGGGTCGGGTGGGACGCTCATGGAGGCGGGAGGATACGTGCGCGCGTGTCCTCGGACCGTCAGGTCCGTGGCCGTCGACCGGCCGCGACGATCCTGTCGGCGACCTCGGGGGTGGCCGCCCAGTGCGTGTGGACGTACGAGGCGTGCAGCCGCGGTCCCGCGAAGCCTTCGAGGCGTCCGTCGACCGTCCATGCCGCCCGGTCCCCGCCGTGCCCGGGCACGGTGGTGGACCGGTGGAACTCGTGGCCCCGGAGCCGGGTGCGCGCCGCCGCGACGGGGTTGTCGGTGTGGGCCACCACGTCGCGGTAGCCGATCGTGAGGGGCGAGTCCATGGTCGCCGCCGCGGGGATGATGCCGGTCATCGGCTGGCCGTCCAGCTCGGTGCACAGGTACAGCAGCCCGCCGCACTCCGCGACGATGGTCCCGCCCGTCGCCGCATGGCGCCGCACGGCGTCCCGCAGCGCCAGGTTCCCGGCCAGGTCGACGGCATGGACCTCCGGGAAGCCCCCACCCAGGTACAGCACGTCGGTGCCGGGCGGCAGCGCCTCGTCGACCAGCGGGTCGACACCGACGACCTCGGCCCCCGCGGCCACCAGCAGCTCCACGTTGGTGGTGTAGCGGAACGTGAAGGCGGCACCCTGTGCCATCGCGACCCGGACCGCGCGTCCCGTCGGGCGTGTCCGGGGCGGGGTCCAGGGTCGCGCCGCCGGGACGGCGGCCTGCCGGGCGACGTCCATGACCTGCGCCAGGTCCAGACCCTGTCGCACCCACGCGGCCAGCGAGGCCACGACGCCGGCTGTCTGGCTCGCCCGTTCCTCGACGGGGACCAGACCCAGGTGTCGCGACGGTGTGACGAGGGCGTCGTCGCGCAGCAACCCACCCAGGACCGGGATGCCCAGCGGCGCGACGGCCTGGGCCAGCAGCCGCGTGTGCCCCTCCGAACCCACACGGTTGAACACCACCCCTGCCAGGGTGACGTCGGGGTCGAAGGTGGCGAACCCGTGCACCACCGCAGCCGCCGAGCGGGCCATCGCCCCGGCGTCCACGACCAGCACGACCGGTGCACCGAGCAGGCGTGCGACGTGGGCGGTCGAGCCGCGGTCGTCGGTTGGTGCCACCCCGTCGAACAGCCCCATCACGCCTTCGACGACGGCGACGTCGGCGCCGCGGGTGCCGTGGTGGAACAGCGGCGCGATCAGCGACTCGCCGACGAGGAACGGGTCGAGGTTGCGCGGGGGTCGGCCGGTCGCGGCGGCGTGGTAGCCGGGGTCGATGAAGTCCGGACCGACCTTGAAGCCCTGGACGGTGTGGCCGGCGTGCCGCAGCGCCGCCATCAGCCCGGTCGCGACGGAGGTCTTCCCGACGTCGGAGGCGACCCCACCGACCACGATGGTCGGCACGGACCCTGGTGCAGGACTCATGGTGGGCCTGCCGAGCCGCTGATGGTCCGCCCTGCCGAGCCGGCGATGGCCAGGACCGCGTCGACGTCCAGGTGGGCGTCAACGGCGTCGGCCAGGCGGTCGAGCGCCTGCTGCCGGTGCGCTGCGTAGCGGGTGGGGGCCAGCACCAGGTCCAGACCACGCAGGTCGGCGACCCGACGCAGCAGGACCTGGCGGGCCTCGTCCCCCTCCAGCAGCCCGTGCCACGTGGTGGCCATGACGGCGCCGTCGACGACGAGGGGTTGCTCGGGGGCGTCGACCACGCGGCCGTGGCGGATCTCGTAGCCCTGGGCCATGACGCCGTCCAGGGTGGGCACCGGCCCGGCCACCCGACGCAGGATCTTCTCCGGCGCCATGACCGTCCGGTGCGACAGCAGCCCCAGCCCCTCGACCGTGCCCGCCGGCCCCTCCACCCCGTCGGTGACCGCCCGGCCGAGCATCTGCAGTCCGCCGCAGATCCCGAGGACCGGCGCGCCTCGCCGCGCCCGGTCCTGCAGTACACGGTCGAGACCCTGTGCCCGCAGCCAGGCGAGGTCCGCCACGGTGCTCTTGGTGCCGGGCAGCACGACCAGGTCGGCATGGGCCAGCACGACGGGTGAGGCGGTGAAGGTGACCCGCACGCCGGGCTCGCAGCCCAGGGCGTCGACGTCGGTGAAGTTGGACAGCCGGGGCAGCGGGATCACCGCGACCTCCAGACCGTCGGCCCCCAGCGGCGGACCGCCGTCCCGGTCGGCGACACCCAGGGAGTCCTCGGCGTCCAGGTGCAGCCCGTCCAGCCACGGCATGGTGCCCAGCACCGGCACGCCCGTGCGGGCGGTCAGCTCGGCGTAGCCGCTGTCCAGCAGGGTCGGGTCGCCACGGAAGCGGTTGACGACGACGCCGCGCAGACGGGGCCGGTCCTCCGGGTCCAGCAGGGCCCAGGTGCCGAACAGGCTGGCGAACACGCCACCCCGCTCGATGTCGCCGACCAGGATCATCGGCAGGTCGGCGTCGCGGGCCAGGCCGACGTTGACGATGTCGCGGTCACGCAGGTTGATCTCGCTGGCCGACCCTGCGCCCTCGCACACCACGACGTCGTGGCGGGCACGCAGCCCGGCGAGGTTGCGGGCCACGACGGGTCGCAGCCGGTCGGTCAGGTCCCCGTAGGACCTCGCGTCGACGTCGGTCAGCGGACGTCCCTCGACAACGACCTGGCTGTGCCGCTCGCCCGTGGGCTTCAGCAGGACCGGGTTCATCGCCACGGTTGGCTCGATGCCGGCGGCGAGGGCCTGCAGCGCCTGTGCCCGGCCGATCTCGTGGCCGTCGGCGGTGACGGCGCTGTTGAGCGCCATGTTCTGGGCCTTGAACGGAGACACCGACAGGCCCCGCCGGGCCAGCGAGCGGCACAGGCCGGCGACCAGGGTCGTCTTGCCGGCGTCGCTGCCGGTGCCGACGACCAGCACCGCATCGCCGGTCACCGTCGGGCGGTCATCGGCTGGCCCGCCGCGGCCGCACGGATGGTGCCGACCAGGTCGTCCAGGGACGCGACGTCACAGGACCCGTCCGGGTCGACGACCCGCCAGCCGGTGTCGGACCGTTCGACGGTCAGCCACGCAGGACCGTCGACGATCAGCGCGCCGGCGCGGGACAGCGCCCGCTCGGTCCACAGCTTCACGACCGGGTCGTCGTCCATGCCGACCAGCCCCACCTCGGCACAGCAGTCGACGGGGGTGGCGAAGGACGCGGTGGCCAGGTCGTAGCGGATGTCGTCGCGCCCGAACGCCTCGTCGATCGCGCCGGTCAGGGCCAGGTCCTCGGGCGCCCCCGCGGTCAGCCGTCCCTGGGCATCGATCAGCCACACGCGGTCGGCGATCCGCAGCGCCAGGTCCAGGTCGTGGACGCTGGCGACCACGGCCAGGTCGCGCTCGACCGCAAGTCGGCGCAGGAGGGCGACGGTCTCGACCCGGCCCGGCAGGTCCAGGAAGGCGGTCGGCTCGTCCAGCAGCAGGACCTGCGGCTCCTGGGCGAGCGCACGCGCGATCCAGACGCGCTGTCGTTGCCCGTCGCTGAGCCGACCCAGCTGTCGGCCGGCCAGGTCGCTGGCACCCACGGCGGCGAGGGCGTCGGCCACGACGGCGCGGTCGTGGGCGGTCAGACGCCCGCTCCACCCGGTGTGGGGGTGCCGGCCGATGCCCACGACGTCGGCGACGTCCAGCAGCCCGACGTCGGGGTGGTCGGTCAGGACCACCGCGATGGTGCGGGCACGGTCGTCCCGACCCAGGCGGCGCAGGGGTGTGCCACCGATGGACACCACGCCCTCCAGCGGCTCGGAGACCCCGGCCAGCGCCCGCAGCAGGGTGGTCTTGCCGGCACCGTTGGGCCCCAGGACCGCGACGAAGCGACCGTCGTGCACGTCCAGGTCGACGGGACCGACCACGGGGATGGGCGTGCGCCCGTCCCGGTGGCCTGCCACCAGCCCCCGTGCCTGGAGCCGCGCTGACCTCATGACAGCGCCACCTCCGGCGACTGCCGCAACCGCAGCAGCACGATGATCACGACAGGGGCACCGATCAGCGGCGTCACGGCGTTCAGCGGCAGGGTGATGTCGCGGCCGGGGACGCTGGAGATGATCTCGGTCGTCAGCGCGACACAGGCCCCCATCAGCACCACGGCGGGCAGCAGCACCCGGTGGTCGCTGGTCCGGAACAGCGACCGGCACAGGTGCGGGACGGCCAGGCCGAGGAACGCCACCGGTCCGGTGAAGGCGGTGATGACGCCCGCCAGCAGCGAGGAGGAGGCGATGATCATCCACCGCAGCCGCCGCACGGGGACACCGACGCTCTCGGCGTAGCGCTCGCCCAGCAGCATGGCGTTCAGGCCCTTGACGGTCGCGACGGCGATCACCAGGCCGACCAGGCACACGGGGATCAGGACGTGCAGCTCTGACCAGGTCACCCCGCGGAAGGAGCCCAGGCTCCACGCCAGGAAGCCGCGGAAGTCGTCCTCGTCGGAGAAGAACAGCAGCAGGCTGACGATCGACGTCGCCAGGTAGCCCGTCATCAGGCCGATGATCAGGACGCTGGAGATCGAACGGACCCGGCTGGCGAAGGACAGCACGACGGTCAGCACCACCGCGGCGCCCGCGGCTGCGGCGATGGCGGTCGGGATGCTGCCGCCGACGCCCATCGTGCCGATGAACACCGTGCCGCCGATGGACAGCGACACCAGGGCCACGCCCAGGCTGGCGCCGGACGCGACGCCCAGCACGAAGGGGTCGGCCAGCGGGTTGCGGAACAGGGTCTGCAGCTGCAGGCCGGCGACGCTCAGGCCCGCACCGGCCAGCACCGCCGTGACCGACCGCGGCAGCCGGACGTCCCGGATGATCGTGGTCCACGAAGCCGTCGTCGGCTCGCCGCCGGTGAGGACCGTCAGGACCTCACGCAGCGGGATCGACACCGACCCGAGGGCCAGCGCCACCGCGAACAGGGCGGCGCCCAGGAGGGCCAGCCCGAGCAGGATCGGGACCGGTGGGCGCCGCCGTGGCTGCGTGGCGGGGCCGTCACCGTCGTCTGGCCGGGAAGGCGGGGACGGACGGACGACCGCGGCCCCGTCCCCGACCGGGATCACCCGGTCAGGGGCGACGACCGCGGCGGGCTCCGGGCTCATCCGCCGTCGGCCTGCGAGCCGAGCAGGCCGTGGAAGCGCAGCTCGTGGTCGGGGAGCAGGTCGGGGTGCAGGATCGCGATGACGTCCGCGAGCACCAGGTCGGGCCTGACGGCGCCGGTCTCGAAGATCAGGTTCCCACCGTTGGGGCCCGTGTCGGCGTCGTTGGCCCACACCGCGTCGGGGAACGCCGCGAACTGGCCCAGACGCTCGTCGCCCGCGAGGAACTCCTCGGGCGTGGTGGACACGGAACCGGCGGAGAGCCAGACGTCGGCGTCCTGGGCGTCGGCCAGCACGACCTCCAGGTCCAGCGGCTGCGTGGAGCCCTCGAGGTCGGCGAACAGGTACTCGCCGCCGGCGGCCTGGATGAGGGCGTTGGTGTAGGACTCGCCGCCCGAGACGAACCAGGTCCCCTCGAACGGGGCGTTGGTCAGCACGGTGGGCCGCTCGGTGACGTCGGCGACCAGCTCGGTCAGCGCCGTGTAGTCCGCGGCGATCTCCTCGAAGACCGGGGTGACCGCGGCCTCCTCGTTCAGCAGCATCGCCTCGAGCTTCATCCACTCGGCGCGGCCCAGCGGGTCGGTCTCCAGGTAGCTGGCGTTGGGGATGACCGGGACGTCGAGGGCCGCGAAGGGCTCCATGGCGTCGGCACCACCGAAGCCGGCCGACACCATGACCACGTCGGGCTCGGCGGCGGCGAGGGTCTCGAGGTCCGGGGCCGTCTGGTCGCCCACCTCGCTGATCTGGCCGGCGTCGGCCGCGGCGAGGATCGCCTGGGAGGAGACGAACTGCAGGCCGCCGTGTGCGCTCAGGACGTCGACACGGTCGATCAGCTCGAAGCCCTGCAGGAAGGTGGTGGAGTACGTGGCGACGGAGTCGACCGGCACCTCCACGACGACGTCGGCGTCGACACCGTCGGCGCTCGTCCCGCACTGCACCAGCGCCAGCGTGAGGGGCTGGGCGTCCGCGGCGTCGGTCGGCCGGTCGATGGTGACCAGCTTGACGTTGCCCTCGTAGGCGACGCTGATGCCGCCAGCGACGTCGAAGGCCACCTTGTCAGGGAACCAGTCCAGGTCCTCGTCGGTGTCGGCGCAGCCGTCGGTCAGGTTGGCGGTCGGGGCCGTCCCGTCCTGGTCGAGGGCGTCGGTCGCGGTGGCGCCGGGCTCGGTCGTGACGGTCTCGGTCACGGCAGCGTCGGTCGCGCCGGTCCCGGTGTCGGTGGTGTCGGTGGTGTCGGTGGCCGAGCATGCGGCTGCCAGGAGCATCAGCGGCACCACGACCGCCATCTTCTGAAAACGTGGGGAGAACAAGTCGCCCCTCCTCTCCGTACCTCGCGGAATGTCTGGGAGCGCTCGTTGCGGGGCCGGTCTCCTGGCTTCCGGGTCTGACGCGGCCC
>JBFKGB010000016.1:0-18835 GCA_041633535.1 Euzebya sp.
GCGGCGAAGGCGTCCAGCACGTAGCCGGCCAGCTGGGGCGAGAAGTAGGCGTCGCCGCCGGCGACCCGCGTGATGGCGGTGACCAGCTCCTGCGCGTCGGTTGTCTTCGTGACGTAGCCGCGGGCGCCGGCCCGGATCAGGGCCACCACGTCGGCTGCGGAGTCGGAGGCCGAGAGGGCGAGGAAGCCCGGGCCGGCACCCCCGGCACGACGGACGCCGTCGATGACGGCGGCCCCGCCCCCGTCGGGCATGTGGACGTCCAGCAGGACCACGTCAGGGTCGGTCGCCAGGATCCCCTCCACCGCGCCCGCGACGTCGCCCGCCTCGCCGGCGATCCACACCGACGCGGCGATCTCGGCACGCAGACCCGACCGGAAGATCGTGTGGTCGTCCACCACGAACACCTTCAGCCGCTCCTTCATCCCGTACCACTCCTGTCGTGGTCGACCGCCAGCCGCAGCCGCACCTCGGTCCCACTGCCGGGGGCGGTGCGGACCTCGGCCCGTCCGCCTGCCCGCTCCATGCGCCCGAGTATGGACCCCCGCAGCCCCTGGCGGTCCGCGCCCACCGCCGCCAGGTCGAACCCGACCCCACGGTCGCGGACGTAGACGGCGACCTCGTCCCCCTCGACCTCGGCGAACACGTCGATCGCCGCCACCCCGGCGTGCTCGGCGGCGTTGGTCATCGCCTCGCGCGCGGCCAGCACCAGCGCGCCCAGCCCGCGCCGCTCGTCGGCGTCGACCGCAAGGCCTGCCGCCCCGCCGACGGTGATCACCCGGACGGCGACCCCGTGGCGCTCCTCCACGTCCTCGCCGTGCCGCTCCAGCGTCGGCCCCAGCGTGTGCCCCCCGACGGCGGCAGACACGTCGGCCGACGAGTCCGGCACGGCTGCGCCGGCACCGAACAGCCAGTCGCGCAGCTCGCGCTCCTGGCGACGGGCGAGGGACCGGACCGTCGAGGCCTCCTCGGCCCGACGATGGACCAGGGCGAGGGTCTGCAGCACCGAGTCGTGCAGGTGGGTGGCGGTGGCGGCCCGCTCCTCGGCCACGGCCAGGGACGCCTCGGCGCGGCGCGCACGCTGCTCGAAGGCCCGGAACGTGTCGGCGCCCAGCGACAGGGCGACGCCGCCGAACACGTACAGCAGCAGCTGGCCCACCACGAACGGCGAGATGGCGCTGCCGACCAGCGCGAGGGACACCAGCGTCACGACGCTGAGCACCCCCACCGCGGCGATGACGCCTCGACGCCCCCCGACGGCCAGGCCCACCACGAGTGCCGCGAACGGGTATCCGCCGCTGAAGCCGGCCGTCTCACCCACGGCAGCCGGCACCAGGACGACCAGCGCGGTCACGACCAGATCCGCTGCCAGCAGCCCCTGTCGGCCGGCCACGGCACCCGCCGCCCCGCGCCGCCACGCCACGGCCGACCAGACGACGCCCAGGATGGTCACCGAGGTGGCCACGTCCGCGCGGTCGATCTGGCCCGTCACCCCGTAGACCGTCGCCAGCACGACCATCCACACCGCCCCGATGGCACGGGTCACGAGCGCCACACGCCCCAGGGCGGCGTCCACGGAGGATGTCATGGCCTCAGAGTGCAGGCTGCGTGACGCTGTGCCAAGGACCGTGCCGCCGGCCGGCCCTCCCACGGCAACCGGGGCGCTGTTGGGTGGTCCGGAGGGGTTTATGCAACAATCTGGCCCACTGTGCAGCACGCCACTGCGGCCCCGACCCTCCCACGGGATGTCCCGGATGCCGAGGTCCGGCCGCCGCACCGCTACCCTGCTCGACGGACAGGCGCGCCATCGGCGCCCGCAGGATCCGTCCGAGACGAACACGCCACCGCAGCGAACGCCCGCCGGGCCTGACCTGCCTCCGACGACAACCGCCAAGGAGAAGTCACCCACGATGAGGTCCGCCACCCTGCGCCGACGCCTAACAGCCGGCCGGGCCCGTGTATTCCTCGCACTCGGTGCGCTGGCCCTGCTGGCCTCCGGCTGCTCGGTCAACATGGACTCCGGTTCGTCGACGGCAAACATCCCGGGCCCCGACCCGGGCCGTGACCTGCCCGCCGACGCCCTCAACCCCTTCGGGCCCGTCGCACGGGCGCAGGACCGGCTCTGGGACCTGACGTTCCCGATCGCCGTCGCGGTGTTCGTCCTGGTCTTCGGCGGTCTGGCGTTCATCGTCGTCCGCTACCGCGACAAGGGACAGACCGAGCTGCCCAAGCAGGTCCACGGCAACACGAAGCTCGAGATCACCTGGACGCTGATCCCGGCGGTCATCCTTGCCTTCATCGCCGTGCCGACCGTGCAGACGATCTTCGAGCTGGCCGACGACCCGGCCGACGACGCGATCCTGGTCGACGTCATCGGCAAGCAGTACTGGTGGCAGTTCAACTACGTGAACGAGGACTTCATCACGGCCTCGGAGCTGCACATCCCCACGGGGCGCGAGGTGTTCATCACCCTCGACGGCAGCATCCCCGAGGACCCGGTCGAGCGCAGCGGCCTGTACGGCACGCCCCCGGTCCTGCACTCCTTCTGGGTGCCCTCCCTGGCGGGCAAGCGCGACTACGTGCCCGGTGCCATCCGCACGATGCGCATCGAGGCCGACGAGCCCGGCGTCTACCCCGGTGAGTGCGCGGAGTTCTGTGGCCTGAGCCACGCCAACATGCGCTTCACCGTGATCGCCCACGACCCGGCGGACTACGACGCCTGGGTCGCCAACCAGCAGGCCCCGGCCGACTCACCCACCGACCCGCTGGCGGTCCAGGGCGAGGAGCTGTTCGCCACCTGCCTGGCGTGCCACGCCGTGGACGGCCACCCCAGCCAGACGGTGCCGAGCCGTGTGGGACCGAACCTGACGCACTTCGCCGAGCGCGAGGCGTTCGCCGGCTACATCTTCGACAGCCCCTTCGGGCAGCAGGTCGAGAAGCCGGAGGAGGCCATGGAGAACCTCCGTCAGTGGCTCCGTGACCCGGCCAGCATCAAGCCGGGCTCGCAGATGCCCAACCTGAACCTGAGCGAGGAAGAGATCGACGCTCTGATCGCCTACCTCGGGACCCTGGAGTAACAGATGACAGCGATCGCAGAATCCCCGTCCACGGGCACGGCGCGCCGCCGCGGCTTCTTCAGCCGGCCCACCGAGACGACCGGCTGGAAGTCGTGGTTGACCACCGTCGACCACAAGAAGATCGGGATCATGTACGGCGTCGGAGCGCTGCTCTTCTTCGTCGTCGGTGGTGTCGAGGCCCTGCTGATCCGGGCCCAGCTGGCCGGACCCGAGGGTGAGATCCTCTCGGCGGACGCCTACAACCAGATCTTCACCATGCACGGCCTGACGATGGTCTTCTTCGTCGTCATGCCGCTGGGTGCGGCGTTCATCAACTACCTGCTGCCCCTGCAGATCGGCGCACGCGACGTCGCGTTCCCGCGCATCAACGCCGTGTCCCTGTGGATCTGGGTGGCCGCCGGCCTCTTCATCTACAGCTCGGTGCTGTTCGACGGGATGCCGAACTCCTCATGGGTGGCCTACGCCCCCCAGTCCATCGTGGGTCCGGACCCGAACGGCTACACCCTGGGCGCCGACGCCGCGGCCATCCACCAGTCCCGGATGCTCTTCTACAGCCTGGGCCTGCAGATCGCCGGTGTCGCCTCCCTGGCCTCGTCGGTCAACTTCATCGTCACGGTCCTGAACATGCGGGCCCCCGGCATGACGCTCATGCGGATGCCGGTGTTCACCTGGATGTCCTTCGTCGTGGCCTTCCTGCTGCTGTTCGCCATGCCGATCATCGGCATCGCCCTGTGGCAGCTGATGTTCCAGACGCGCTTCGCGGCCCCGTTCTACGACCCGCTGAACGGCGGTGACCCGGTCCTGTGGCAGCACATGTTCTGGCTCTTCGGGCACCCCGAGGTCTACATCATGATCCTGCCGGCCTTCGGCATCATCAGTGAGATCCTGCCGGTGTTCAGCCGCAAGCCGCTCTTCGGCTACTCCGCGATCGTCTTCAGCGGCATCGCCATCGGCTTCATGGGCTGGGGCGTGTGGGCCCACCACATGTTCACCGCAGGTCTGGGCCCCGTGGCCGACGCCGCGTTCGGCATCTCCACGATGTTCATCGCGGTCCCGACGGGCATCAAGATCTTCAACTGGCTGGGCACGATGTGGGGCGGGCAGATCCGCTTCACGACCCCGATGCTGTTCTCGATCGGCCTGGTCTCGATGTTCACCATCGGTGGCCTCTCCGGCGTGACGCACTCCATCGTCCCCTCCGACACCCAGCAGCACGACACCTACTACGTCGTGGCGCACTTCCACTACGTCCTGTTCGGTGGCGCCCTGTTCGGCCTGTTCGCCGGCATCTACTTCTGGTTCCCCAAGGCCTTCGGCCACCTGCTGAACGAGAAGCTGGGCAAGCTGCACTTCGCGCTGATGCTGATCGGGTTCAACCTGACCTTCGCGCCGATGCACTTCCTCGGGCTGAACGGCATGCCCCGTCGGTACTACACCTACGCCGACGGCATGGGCTGGAACTTCTGGAACGCCGTCGTGGGCATCGGTGCCCTCGTCATCGCGGTGTCCTTCATCGTGTTCGTGCTGAACATCATCGTCAGCCGCAACAACCCGCCGGCAGGTGCCGACCCGTGGGACGCCCGTTCCGTGGAGTGGCTGACCTCCTCGCCGCCCCCGGTCCACAACTTCGACCAGATCCCCACGATCAGCGACCGGGACGAGCTGTGGTACCGCAAGTACGCCTCGACCAGCGACAAGGAGGCCCCCGTCCGCGTGCCGGCCGGTGCCTCCGACGTCGCCAACCCTGGTGGCCCCTACGGCGACAAGGTGTCCGGCAAGTCCGCCAAGGAGCTCGGCATCCACATGCCCGACCCCTCCTGGTTCCCGCTGATCCTCTCGATCGGCCTGCCCGTCGCCGCCTACGGCGTCTTCTACGAGGGTGCCCTCATGATCGGCCTGCTGGCCGTCGGCGGGATCATCACCTTCGGCTCGATGATCGGCTGGGCGCTGGAGCCCAGCGCGGAGGAGCACCACTGATGTCAGCTGTCACCGAGACCCCCGCCCACGTCGAGGACGACGGGCACACGACCAACTTCGGGATGAGCAACGAGAAGCTGGCCATGTGGACCTTCATCGGGTCCGAGTGCCTCTTCTTCGGGGCGATGATCGCCACCTACCTGCTGTACCTGAACCGGACCAACGGCGGCCCCACGGCCTTCGACATCTTCGACATCCCGTTCACCTCGGCGTCGACGTTCATCCTGCTGATGTCCTCCCTGGGCATGGTCTTGGCGCTGGACGCGATCCAGAAGAAGGACATGCGGGGGTTCCAGACCTGGACCCTGACCACCGCGGTGCTGGGCGCGATCTTCCTGTCCGGCCAGATCTACGAGTTCACCTTCTTCGTCGAGGAGGGCTTCAAGCTGGAGACCAGCCCCTTCTCGGCCTCGTTCTTCGTCCTGACCGGTTTCCACGGGATCCACGTGACAGTCGGTGTGGTCATGCTGTTCATCCTCTGGGCGCTGTCGCTCAAGGGCGGCATCACCGAGAAGAACACCGAGACCGTCGAGCTCGTCGGGCTGTACTGGCACTTCGTCGACATCGTCTGGATCCTCATCTTCACGCTGATCTACCTCATCCCGGTCGGGTAAGGGAGCCCAATGTCTGACGCAACCGAAGAGCACCACGACCACCCGTCGCGGAGCGCCTACCTGGAGATCGGTCTGATCCTCGCGATCATGACCGCCCTGGAGGTCCTGCTGTACGTCTTCCGCGAGTCCCTGGGACGCGCGGTCACCACCCCCGCCCTGGTCATCCTGACCGTCGGCAAGTTCGTGCTCGTGGGTGCATGGTTCATGCACCTTCGCTTCGACCACCCGATCCTGCGGCGTCTGTTCATCTCAGGGATCCTGCTGGCCGCCGCGGTGTTCGCCATCGTGATGGCCGACTGGTTCCTGGGTGCCCAGGGGCCCAGCTTCTAGGAGCGACCTGCCGTGAACCACGTCGACCTCTCCACCGCGATGCAGTTCCAGATCCACCCAGAGGCGTGGCTCCTGGGGCTGCTCCTCGCGGGCGGCTACGCCTACCTGCGTAGCGCATGGGGGCCGACGATGGCGCCGGCGCACCTACGACGGACCGGGTACGCCACCCGGTCGCAGAAGCGGATGTTCTACGGCGCCGTGGCCATCCTGCTGGTCGGTGCCAGCTGGCCCATCCACGGGCTGGGCGAGGACTACCTCTACGCCTTCCACATGGTGCAGCACCTGCTGTTCCAGCTGTTCGCCGCACCCCTGCTGATACTGGGCACGCCGGCCTGGCTGTTCCGGGCGCTGCTGCGGCCCCCGAGGCTGTTCAGCTTCGTCAGGACCGTGACCAAGCCCCTGAACGCCCTGGTCCTGGTCAACCTGTTCGTGGCGGTGTCCCACACCGCTGGCTGGGTCGAGCTGAGCGTCGGCAACGGCCTGTTCCACCTGGCCAGCCACGTGCTGTGGGTCCTGGTCGGCCTGCTGATGTGGTGGCCGGTGTTCTCGCCGCTACCCGAGCTGCCGCACTACAGCTACCTCGGCCGGATGGGCTACCTGTTCAGCCACTCCATCGTGCCGACCGTCCCCGCGTCCTTCCTGACGTTCGCCGAGACCCCCCTGTACCCCTCCTACGCTGCTGCACCCCGCATCTGGGACTCGATCACCCCGTTGGTCGACCTGCAGATCGCCGGGCTGCTGATGAAGATCGGCGGTGGCCTGCTGATGTGGCTGGTCATCCTCGTCCTCTTCGCCAAGTGGTCCCGCGAGGACCGCAGCGGCGGCCCCGACTTCCTGTACTGGCGTGACTACGCCGGCACCGATCAGATCCCGGAGCTCACCACCCAATGAACGAGAACTTCCGCCGTCGCGTCTTCACCCCCATCGTGATGCCCATCACGATCCTCGGCGTGATCCTGCTCTTCGGCATGTCGTTGTCGCGGATCCTGCTGGCCGTCCCCGAGAGCATGAGCGTCCTGATCGCCGTCGTGGTCGCCGCCTACGCGCTGGTCGCCGCGTTCGTGGTCGAGAAGAACCGCAGCATCAGCGCCCCGGCCATGGCCGTGGGCCTGACGCTCGGGCTCCTGGGTGTCGTCGGTGGCGGCGCCCTGGCCGCCAGCGCCGGGATCCGCGAGATCCACCACGAGGAGGGTCATGAGGGCGAGGCCGGCGGTGGCGTCGTCACCGAGGTCCCCGAGGGCGCGCTCACCTGGACCATCCTGTCCTCGGACCTGGTGTACGACGAGGCCCCCTCGACCGGCACCGCCGGCGAGGTGACGATCGCCATGGACAACCAGAGCGGTCTGGAGCACAACGTCGTGTTCGAGGGCTTCCAGTCCGACGCCGCGCTGGTGGACGGTGCAGCCGTCATCGACGTGGCGACCGTCGAGGTCCCGGCAGGCACCTACACCTACTACTGCTCCATCCCCGGCCACCGCGCCGCCGGGATGCAGGGCGAGATCACCTTCCAGTAGGCCCCCGGACGCTCGGGGGCCGGGGGGCAGCCGGGGCGTCACAGCACTCCCCTACCCTGGGAGCACGATGACCCTGCAGATCCCCCCCTTCGACGTCGATGGCTGGTTCGCCCGGCGCACGTTCGAGGCCGACAGCTACGACGTCGGCGAGCTCGCCGACCGCAAGGCCCAGCAGCAGCTGTCCGTCAGCGTGGTCCTCCCGGCCTTCAACGAGTCCCAGACGATCGCAGGGGTCATCGCCTCGGTCATGCAGCTCGCCGGCGACCTGGTGGACGAGGTCGTCGTGCTGGACGGGGGCTCCAGCGACGAGACGGAGGCGATCGCGGCCCGCCATGGCGCACGCGTCCACACCGACATCGGCGCCTTCCCCGAGCTGGGCCGGGCGCTGGGCAAGGGCGACGCCCTGTGGCGCAGCCTGTCGGTCACCAGCGGGGACGTCGTGGTCTTCGTCGACACCGACATCCGCAACCCCGACCCGCGCTTCGTGATCGGCCTGCTGGGTCCGCTGCTGCACGACCCCGGCATCGACCTGGTCAAGGCCTTCTACGACCGTCCCATCGAGCTGGACGGCACCTTCCACGCCTCGGGGGGCGGCCGGGTGACCGAGCTGCTCGCCCGTCCCCTGCTGAACCTGTTCTGGCCCGAGCTCAGCGGCCTCGTGCAGCCCCTGTCCGGGGAGTATGCGGCACGCCGGCAGCTGCTGGAGTCCATCCCGTTCTTCACCGGCTACGGGGTCGAGATCGGCATGCTGATCGACACCGTGCTGCAGCGCGGCCCCGATGCGATCGCGCAGGTCGACGTCCGGACCCGGGTCCACCGCAACCAGGACCTCGACGCGCTGTCACGCATGGCCTTCGGCGTCGCCCAGGCTGCGTTCCGTCGCATGTCCGACGGGCAGCGGGCACAGGTCCCCGGCCTGCCCAACCTGTACCGCCAGTTCGCGCGTGGCACCGACGGTGCCGTGCAGATGAGCCAGGCGCAGGAGGTCGCGGTCGTCGAACGCCCGCCGATGCGGACCCAGCGGCCCGACTAGCGTCGGGTGACCTCCTCCAGCCAGGCCACCCCGTAGGACGGCAGGACCAGGGGGTCGGACCCGCACATCACCGCGGGCTGCGGTGTCTGCAGCCGGTCTACCCACCGTCCGCCGCCGATCAGGTCGACCGGCGCGATCCGGCGCTCGCGGTCGGACACGCTGACCAGGACGACCACGCGCCGACCGGTGTCGCCACGCTCGACAGCCAGCAGCCAGCCCGGCGTCGGGATGATCCGCTGCGGGCTGTCGGGGTCGAAGGCCTCGTGACCGCGCCGTAACGCCACGAGGGTCCGCAGCGCCGCATGGACGACCTGCGTCCGCGATCCCGGCGTCGCCAGCCCTGCACGCAGGTCGGCCAGGTCGGTGCGCGTGCGGTTGATGGAACGCAGGGCGCCCGTCCGCTGGACCGCCACAGGATCGTTGCCCAGGCCGAACAGCGCCCCGAACCACAGCCCCGGCACCCCCCTGAGGGCCAGGAGGATCGCGTGGGCGGCGGCGATGCGTGCCAACCCCCGACCGTCGTCGGCCACGGCGATCAGGGCGTCGACGTAGGTCGTGTTCAGCTCGTAGGCCGACTGCGACCCGTCGGGCTCGGCGCGGTGGCTGACACCTCCCCCGGCGGCGCGCGCCAGGTCCACCAACCCCTGGACCTGTGTCGCTGACAGCAGCCCCTCGACCGGACGCAGCCCGATGCCGTCGTGCGAGCCCAGGAAGTTGAAGAACGCGGTCCCGGGCCGCAGGTCCGGAAGCGAGGCGGCCCAGCGGGCAAGGTCCTGGGCGTTGCCCCAGACGAAGGCCGCCAGCACCAGCGGTGCCAGGGGGAACTGGTAGACCAGGTGTGCCTCGTCCCCCCTCCCGAAGTAGCTCATGTTCTCCGCGTGCGGCACGTTGGTCTCGGTGATCAGCAGCGTGCCCGGGGCGACGTGGTCCAGGACGGTCCGCCACAGGCGGATGACGGCATGCGTCTGCGGCAGGTGGATGCAGCGGGTGCCGCTGGCCTTCCACAGGAACCCGATCGCGTCCAGCCGGATCACCCGCGCCCCGTGGCCGACGTAGTCCAGCAGCACCTGGGTCATGGCGACCAGGACCTCGGGCCTGCGGTAGTCCAGGTCCACCTGGTCCGCCGAGAACGTCGTCCAGACCCAACGTGGGCGACCGTCAGGCCCCTCGATGGGGGTCAGCAGCGGCGAGGTCCGTGGGCGCACCACCTGGTCGAGGTCGAACGCCTCGTCGACCTGCAGGGCCCAGCCCTCGCGTCGAACCCATTCGTGGCTGGCGGACACGTGGTTGACCACGGCGTCCACCATCAGGCGGCGGGACGCACCGATCCGCTCGATGTCGGCCCAGGTCCCCACGTCGGGGTCCACCACCGTGTGGTCGGCGACCGCGAACCCCTCGTCGGAGGTGGAGGGGTGGAACGGCAGCAGGTGCACCCCGTCCACCACGTCAGCGAGCTCGTCCTCGAGCAGCCGGGTCATCGCCCGCAACGGCGGCCCGTCGACGTCGCGGACGTGGTCGGCGTAGGCGATCAGCCACACGTCGGCCGCGGTCAGCCGCCCGCCGCTGTCCCGTGCCCCCCGGACGCCACGCGGGCCGCTGAGGAGCTCCAGGATCCCCTCCCTGGCGCGGGCCGCCCCGGCCGGGTCGTACAGCCCGGCCAGCTGGGTGGTGAGGGCCCGTTCGAGCCGTTCGAGCGACATGTGGGCGCAAGCGTGCCATCGTGATGTTGCGGGTAGGTATCGACCCGCCGGACGGGCCCACGTCGGATAGCCTCCAGGGTGTGTGGGCGCGACCCGTCCACCCACGAACTCGTCAGCATCCACGACCACGAGAAGGCTCATCCAGATGACAGACCACGCCAAGATCGAACTCGACGGGGACAGCTTCGACGCCCCCGTTGTGACCGGTACCGAGGGGGACCGCGGGATCCACTCCTCCGGTCTGCGTGGTGCCACCGGTCTGACCACCTACGACCCCGGCTTCGCGTCGACGGCGTCGTGCACCTCAGAGATCACCTACCTGAACGGTGAGGAGGGGATCCTGCGGTACCGCGGGTACCCGATCGAGCAGCTGGCGCAGTCCTCCAACTTCCTCGAGGTCTCCTACCTGCTGATCTTCGGTGAGCTCCCGACCCAGGCCCAGCTGGACGACTTCGAGCACCAGATCACCATCCACACCCTGCTGCACGAGGACATGCGGCAGTTCTTCGACGCCTTCCCCAAGAGCGCGCACCCGATGGCGATCCTGTCGGCCGCGACCGCGGGTCTGTCGACGTTCTACCAGGACCACTACGACCCCCTGGACGAGCGTGACGTCGAGGTCAGCATCTACCGCCTGATGGCGAAGCTGCCGACGATCGCGGCGTGGTCGTACAAGAAGTCGATCGGCCAGGCCTACATCTATCCCTGGAACAAGCTGAGCTACCCGGCGAACTTCCTGCACATGATGTTCGGCGTGAAGGCCGAGCCCTACGAGGTCGACCCCGAGATCTCCAAGGCCCTCGACCTCCTCTACATCCTGCACGCCGACCACGAGCAGAACGCCTCGACCTCCGCGGTCCGGCTGGTCGGCTCGACGCAGGTCAACATGTTCGCGGCCATCGCCTCGGGCATCAACGCGCTGTGGGGTCCGCTGCACGGCGGCGCCAACCAGGCGGTCCTCGAGATGCTGACGGAGATCCGCGACGCCGACGGCGACACCGCGTCGTTCATCAGCCGTGCGAAGGACAAGAACGACCCCTTCCGCCTGATGGGCTTCGGGCACCGCGTGTACAAGAACTTCGACCCGCGGGCCACGATCATCAAGGAGACCGCGGACAAGGTGCTGCAGAAGCTGGCGCCCAACGACCCGCTGTTCGAGATCGCCAAGGAGCTCGAGGAGGTCGCGCTGCGCGACGACTACTTCATCGAGAAGAAGCTGTACCCCAACGTCGACTTCTACTCGGGCCTGATCTACCGCGCCATGGGCCTGCCGGTGGAGATGTTCACCGTCATGTTCGCCATCGGCCGCCTCCCCGGCTGGATCGCGCAGTGGAAGGAGATGATGGCGGACCCCCAGACACGCATCGGCCGTCCCCGTCAGATCTACCAGGGCGCGACGACGCGGCAGTACGTGCCGATCGAGACCCGCTGACCCGGGCGGGACACATGGACACGGGTCCTGGCCACCACGTTGGCCAGGACCCGACCCATGTGCGTCCTCAGGTGACGATCTCGGTCAACGCCCTGACGGACACCGCGAGGGCGTCCAGGTCCGAGGTCGTCTCGGACTGCACCTGACGGACCAGGCCCACCGCGCGGTCCACGATGTGGGACTGCTCGGCCAGGAAGCCGCCGACCACGACGTCGGGTCCGTCCTCGGCCCCCGCCGCCGCGATGGCCTGCCGGGCCACACCGTGGTGCAGGCGCCGCAGGTCGTCCACGAGCCCCCGGTGCTGGGCCCGCTCCCACCGGCCGTGTGGCTGGTAGTCGCGGAGGCGGCCGTTCACGAGCTCCAGCGGCAGCCGCTCGGCGACCAGGGCGTACACGCGCCCGCAGTCGCCGACGCTGCGGCCCGTGCGACGGGCCGTCAGGGCGATGCCGGGGACCAGCGTCAGGGCCGGCAGCGCGGCGATCCGCCGGGACAGCTCCTCCTCCACACCCAGGTCGATCCAGCGCTCTGCCGCCTGTCGGATCAGCGCCGCCCGGGCTGGAAGCGTCGACAGCTCGGCCTGGTCGGCCAGCTCGACGAACGCAGGACGGTCGGCCTCGATCGTCTCGGCGATCACGTCGCTGCGCCCCAGACGCACGTAGGAGCGGGTGAAGGCGTCGACCAGCCAGTCCACCGCGCCCTTCAGCTCGAGCTGCAGCACCGGGTCCGCCCGGTCGTCCAGGGCCTCCACGGCGCGCCAGTCCTGATCGGCGCCGATGACGCCGCGGGCGATCCAGTACGCCCCGACGACTGTCGAGACGCCCACGCCGAGGTCCTCGGCCGTGCGCGCCGCCCAGGTGATGCCCATCCGGTTCACGACCTCGTTGGCCACGACGGTGGCCACCAGGTCACGACGCAGCCGGTGCTCGTGGGTCAGGCGGCCGAAGCGCTCGGCGACCGGCCCCGGGAAGTACCGCTCGCGGACCCCGTCGAAGGCCGGCTGGTCGATCACGTCGCCGACCAGCAGCTGCTCGGTGACGTCGACCTTGGCGTAGGCCAGCAGCACCGACAGCTCGGCCCGCGTCATCCCGGCACCCTGCGACCGGCGCTTGTCGATCTCTGCGCTGGACGGCAGCACCTCGACGGCGCGGTCCAGCCGGCCGCGGTCCTCCAGGCCCGTCATCAGCATGTCGTAGCCCCCCATCCCGCCGGGGGCGGAGTGGAGCTCCTGGCTGATCGCCCAGGTCTGCAGGTAGCTGTCGCGCAGGACCTGCTCGGCGATCTCGTCGGTGAGGGACTCCAGCAGCGCGTCGCGGTCCTGCGCCTGCAGGCTCCCGTGGGCGATCGCCAGGCTCAGCAGGATCTTCAGGTTGACCTCGCGGTCGGAGGTGTTGACACCCGCGACGTTGTCGACGGCGTCGGTGTTGCAGCGACCGCCCCGTCGCCCGTAGGCGATGCGGCCCCGCTGGGTCATCGCCAGGTTGCCGCCCTCGCCGATGACACGGGCGCCGACCTCCCCGGCGTCCACCCGGATGGCGTCGTTGGCCCGGTCCCCCACGTCGGTGTCGGACTCGCCGCGGGCCTTGACGTAGGTCCCGATCCCGCCGAACCACAGCAGGTCCGTCGGCGCCTTCAGGATGGCGCGGATCAGCTCGGGCGGGGTCAGCTCGTCGGCCTCGATGCGCAGCACGTGCCGGATCTCGGGGCTCAGCGGCACCGTCTTGGCGGTCCGCGACCAGACCCCTCCCCCCTCGCTGATCACCGAGGTGTCGAAGTCCTGCCACGACGAGCGCGGCAGCTCGAAGAGCCGCTTGCGCTCCTCGAAGGTGGCCTCGGCGTCGGGGTTCGGGTCGATGAAGATGTCGCGGTGGTCGAAGGCGGCGATCAGCCTGATCGACCGGCTGCGCAGCATGCCGTTGCCGAACACGTCGCCGGACATGTCGCCGACGCCGACGACGGTGAACTCCTCGGACTGCACGTCGATGGACAGCTCTCGGAAGTGCCGCTGCACGGCGACCCATGCCCCGCGGGCGGTGATCCCCATCGCCTTGTGGTCGTAGCCCTTGGAACCACCCGAGGCGAACGCGTCGTCCAGCCAGAAGCCGTACTCGGCGCTGATGGAGTTGGCGATGTCGGAGAACGTGGCGGTGCCCCGGTCGGCGGCGACCACCAGGTAGGGGTCGTCGCCGTCGGTGCGGACCACCTTGCGCGGGCCGACGACCTCGCCGTCGACGATGTTGTCGGTGACGTCCAGCAGGCCCCGGATGAAGACGCGGTACTGCGCCTCGACCTCGTCGCGGAGGGCGGCCGGGTCGGCCGGTCGGTTCTTCAGGACGAACCCGCCCTTGGAGCCGGTCGGGACGATGACGGCGTTCTTGCTCATCTGCGCCTTCATCAGGCCCAGCACCTCGGTGCGGAAGTCGTCCAGCCGGTCCGACCAGCGCAGCCCGCCACGCGCGACGGGGCCGCCGCGCAGGTGCACACCCTCCATCTGCCCGCTGAACACGAAGATCTCGCGGTACGGCACCGGCTTGGGGACGCCGGGCACACGGCCCGAGTCGATCTTCAGGGACAGCCACGGGCGCTGCTGCCAGCGGTTGGTCCGCAGCGTCGCCTCGATCACGCCCAGGAAGGACCGCAGGATCCGGTCCTGGTCCAGACGGGTGACCTCGTCCAGCGCCTGGAGCACGTCGTGGCGGGCCTGCTCGGCGTCGCGCTCGCGGGGTCCGTCGTAGGAGGGGTCCAGGCGTACGTCGAAGAAGGCCAGCAGCGCCCGGGCGACCGCCGGGTGCTCCAGCAGCGCGTCGTTGACCGTGGCCTCGGTGTAGGTGGTGCCGATCTGGCGCAGGTAGCGCCGGTAGGCGCGCAGGACGGTGACCTCGTCGCTGGACAGCCCGGCCAGCACGACCAGACGGTTCAGCGAGTCGACACCCGCCCAGCCCCGCCACATGGCCTCGGCGGCCTGGGCCAACCGCGGGCCGTCGGTGCGGACGTCCAGGTCGGCGATCTCGCAGCGGACGCCGTAGTCGTGCAGGTGCACCTCCTCCCACACGGGCGCGCCGTGCAGACCGAAGGGCTGCTCCTCGACGACCACCAGGCCCAGGGACTCCAGCAGCGGGATGAAGCCGGACAGCTCGACCCCCGCACCGGCCTTGTACAGCCGGAACCGCAGGAGGTCGCGCCCCGACTCGACGCGGCGGGGGCTGGACGAGGGCTCGCGGACCAGCCGCATCCGCACCGCGTCGTGGGCGTCGAGGGCCTCCAGCTCGGTGATGTCGGTCACCGCGGTCGCCACCGACGTGGTCTCGGTGTAGGCGGGCGGCAGGATCCGGCACCACTGCTCGGCAGCCTGCCGTGCCTCCTCCAGGCCACGGGGCCCGGCCAGCGCCTCGATGAGGGCGTCCTGGAAGGTCCGGGTCAGCCGCTGGATCTCCTGCTGCAGCGAGTCCACGTCGATCGACGGCGGGTTGGCGGGGTTGGCCAGGCGCAGGGTGAAGTGCAGCAGGGGCTGGTCGCGCTCGGTCATGGACAGCTGGTAGTCCACCGAGTCGGCCCCGACCCGCTCCTTCAGCAGCTGCTGGATGTCGCTGCGCAGCTCGGCGCTGAACCGGTCCTGGGGGACGGTGACGAGGGCCGACACCGAGTTGCCCGACCGCTCGCGCCGCACCATCAGCCGGACGTCCTCACGTCGGCCGGAGTCGAGCAGCGCCACCAGGGAGTCCCGCAGCTCCTCGGCGTCGGACTCGAACAGCTCCTGCTTGGGGTAGGCGTCGAAGAGGGTGCGCAGCGCCCGCTCGTCCTGTGAGTGGTCGACGACGTCCTCGGCGTCGAGGACCGCGCGCAGCTTGCGCCGCAGCACAGGGATGGTCGAGGACGGCTCGACGAACGCCTTCTGCGCCAGCAGACCCAGCAGCCGGTGCTCACCCACCAGGTTGCCCCGGTCGTCGACCTTCTGGACCCCGACGTAGACCATCCGGACCTGACGGTGGACCGTCGAGGTGCGCGTCGTGCGGGCGACGTTCAGCAGCGCGCCGGCCGTCGCCTGCTCGCGCTGGGCCGCGGTCAGCGTGTCCAGCGGGACCGGCTCGACGAACCGGGACGCCGAGTGCTTGCGCAGGATGCCCAGGCCCGAGTCGGGGGTCATCGTCACCTTGCCGTCGGCGATGTCGTAGCCGCGGTAGCCCAGGAAGACGAAGTGGTCGTCCATCAGCCAGCGCAGGAACGCCACGACCTCCTCCACCTCGTCCTCGGGGTAGCGGGCCGTGCCGCGCTCGGCGACCTCCTCGGCGATGCGGCCGACCATCGACTTCAGCGCGCCGAAGTCCGACACCACGTGAAGGGCGTCGCCCAGCACCTCCTCCAGGTGACTGATGACGAGCTCGGCGGAGTGCTCGCTGATCGTGGTCTGCAGGTCCAGGGCCAGGTAGGTCTCGCGGTGCCGTGCCTGCCGCGCGCCCGAGATCTTGCTCAGGGCGCCGTCGGCGTCCCGCTCGACCCCCACCACCGGGTGGGCCAGGTCGACGGGCTCCAGACCCAGCCGGTCCAGCTCCTCGGTGATGGTCGACACGACGAAGGGCCCGTCCACGACGTGCACGTGCACGGTGGTGGAGGTGTCGTCGGTCTCGAGGGTGATCGTCGGCCGCTCGGGTGACCCGGACTCGAAGGCCTCGAGGGCCCGGATGATCAGCGCGCAGGCGTCATCGATGTCAAGGCGTGCCAGGTCGGCCAACGGCAGGCGACGGAACGTGGCGGTCGCCAGGACCTTGGCGTTGGCGGCACGCTGGCCTGACAGCTCGCGCTCGAGGGCAGCGTGCAGGTCGCTGATCGCGTCATGCATCGGATGTCAGAGGCCCAGCAGGGCCCGGGCAGCGTCCGTGCGGTCGACGGCCATGACCATCCGCCCACCGGTGGCCAGGTAGGCCTGCTCGATGTTGATCCCGGCGTCGGCGACCTGCCGGCAGATCTCGCCCATGGCCCCCGGCCGGTCGGCGATGTCCACGACGACCACGTCCCGGGCGGCCCGCACGTCCAGCCCGGCCGCGTGCAGCACCTCCAGGGCGTGCTCGGCGTCGGGGACCAGCACGTGCACGACCCCCTTGCCCTGTCCCGTGAAGGCGCTGATCCCCTCGATGGAGATGTCGGCCCGCCCGCACGCCTCGCCCAGCCTGGCGAGGACGCCGGGCTGGTCGTCGGGGATGAGGGTGAAGTCCTTGTGCACGATGTGCCTCCGTTGATGTCGTGGCAGGCGGCAGTGTCGCACACCCCACCCCCCTGACGGGGGGTGGCGAACCCCGCTACCGTAACCAGCGCGAAACCATCCTCGAGGAGTCAAACAGATGAAGGTGCTGGTCGGGTTCATCAAGTCCGCGGAGGGCGAGGCCGCCCTCGAGGCGGCGATCGCCGAGGCGAAGCTGCGCAGCGGCACGCTGGTCGTCGTGCACTCGCTGATGGGCGGAGGTCGCGACGAGGACAAGCTGCCCGAGTACACCACCGCGCTGCGCGAGGTCGACGAGCGGCTGACGGCCGAGGGCGTCGACCACGAGATCCGTGAGCTGGTCCGGGGCAACTCCCCCGGTGACGACCTGCTGCGGTTCGCCGACGACGAGGGCGTCGACCTGATCGTCATCGGCGTCCGGCGCCGCTCGCCCGTGGGGAAGCTGGTGCTGGGCTCCAACGCCCAGGACGTCCTCCTGGGCGCGTCCTGCCCGGTGCTGGCGGTCAAGCCCGCCGGCGACTGACCTGGGTGCGGGCGTCGATGCACTGCATATCGGCGCCCGACACAAGGATCAGCGCTTGTCCATGAGGACACCGTCCGGCAGGACGGTCGGAGCGCGTTGTCCGCACGGTCGCGGGTCGCGACAGTTGGTCACCAACGAATGACGCACCTGCGATCGGCTGATCGCGTCTTCCCCGCAACGGTGTGGTCATGAAACGCGGCCCCAGGGTCTGCGTGCCACGCAGCCGCGTGGCTCCCTGTCCCCGACCCCCCAGGCTTCATGATCCTCTCCTCCTCCGCACTGCTGCGGGCGCTCGTCGCCGCGCTGCTCGTGCTGCCCCTCCTCACCTCCCCCGCCCATGCGGACGCGGTCGTCAGCCGCGCTGCGGGCGAGGACCGGATCCAGACGGCCATCCAGGCCAGCGAGGACTTCCGGAGCAACGCCAGCGACGCCCTGCTGGCGACGGCCTTCTCCTTCCCCGACGCCCTCGCCGCGAGCGCACTGGCCCACAACCTCGACGCCCCGATGCTGCTGACGCACTCCGACCGGCTGCCGCAGCGCGTCGTGGACGAGCTTCGTCGGCTGAACACCAACCGCGTGTGGATCCTGGGCGGCCCGAGCGCGGTGTCCACCGGCGTCGAGGACGCCCTGGACGCCCTCGGCTTCGCCACCCGTCGCCTGTCCGGCGACGACCGGTACGCCACTGCGTCGGCCATCGCCACGCAGGCAGGCCCCTCCGCGACCGGCGAGGTCGTGCTTGCCCTCGGTGAGCACGCCGACGCCGACCGTGCGTGGCCCGATGCTGTCGCCTCGGGCGCCCTCGCGGCGTCCCCCGACCGCGTCCCCACCGTCCTGACCCGTCCCACCGCGCTGCCCGCGTCGACCGAGGCGGCCCTGGCCGAGCTCCGGGCCCGTGAGGTCATCATCCTGGGCGACACCGACACCATCGCCACGGGCGTCGAGAGCCGTCTGCAGGACCTGGGCTACGACACGCGCCGCGTCGTCGGTGCCGACCGCTACGCCGTGTCCGTGGAGCTGGCCAGCGAGGCGCTGGACCGCTTCGACGACAAGCAGCGTCCCGCGGTCTTCGCCTCTGGCCGTGCCTTCCCTGACGCGCTGGCCGCCGGCTCGCTGGCCGCGAGCCTGGGTGCCCCGCTGCTGCTGGTCCCGCCGACCGACGAGCTGCCCGAGGCCAGCGAGTCCTTCCTGCGTGGCAACGCCGACCGGCTGAGCTCCGGCGTCATGGTCGGTGGCCCCGCCGCCGCCGACGACTACGTGGTCGCCCAGCTGGACGCCGCGCTGAAGGGTGAGGCCCCGCCCGCCCGCAGCGGCGCCCCCGCACCCCAGCCGCAGCCCCAGACCGAGGCCGCCCCCGAGCAGGACGAGGACGTCTTCACCGGCATCGCCTCGTGGTACGGGCCGGGCCTGGAGGGCAACCAGACAGCCA
>JBFKGB010000017.1:0-18503 GCA_041633535.1 Euzebya sp.
CGCCGCCCCGGCTGGGGCGGCGCCGTCGACGGTCCCGTCCGGTCAGGCCGTGGGCTCCTCGACCAGGATCGGCAGGACGAACCGCGAGTCGCCCTGCGTGCTGGTGTAGCCCGTGTTGGCGTGGGCACCACGCACGTTGACGTCCAGCGTCAGCTTGGTGAACGAGACGCCCTGCTGCGCGTCGGCGAGGTCCATGGTGTAGTTGATGGTGACGCCCCCGAGCTCGCCCATCAGGGTCCGGGTCACGGTGGCGGTGCCCAGGGTGACGGTCTTGTTGCCGGTCAGGCCGCGCAGGGTGACGTCGATGCGGACCTGGCCGACGCCGGTGGTCCCGCTGGCGTGGATGACGCGCACCTGACCGGTCAGGTCGGTCGCGGCGTCCAGCACGATCGGCAGGCCTGCGCCCGTCGTGGCGTAGGACTTGGTGCCGAACGAGGCGTCACCGGCCTGGGTGAAGACCTCGCTGAACGGCAGCCCGCCCACGTAGCCGCAGTTCGGACCGCCGGTGCGGGCGGTGGGGGACAGCACGAACACGGCGTCGGCACCGCAGCCGGTTCCGGTGTTGTCCATGTGGAACGTGCGGGTCTGCTTGACGGTCGTGGCACCGGCCGCAGGGGCCAGCCCGAGGGTGAGGAGCAGGGCGAGGGACATGACTGCCGGGAACAGGCGTGACATCGGGGTCCTTGGGGTGAGGAGGGTCATAGGGGGTGGGAGGTGGTTCGACGTCCGCGGTGCCGGTTCCTGCCATACGCTTGCCGCCGACGACGACGAGCTGTGACTGGAGCACGAGGGTGGACTTCGACCTGACCGATGAGCAAGCGGGCATCCGCACGCTCGCCAAGGACTTCTGCGACGCCGAGCTGGCGCCCAACGCACGCGAGCTGGACCGCACCGAGGCGTTCCCCGAGGAGCTGGTGCCCAAGCTGTTCGACGTCGGGTTCCTGGGGGCCACGATCCCCGAGTCCTACGGCGGCATGGGTCTGGACTACCTCTCCTACGGGCTGATCGTCGAGGAGACGGGGCGCACCGACGCCTCCATCCGGTCGATGATCAGCGTGAACCTGGGCCTGGTGGCCTCCTCGCTGCTGAACTACGGCACCGACGAGCAGAAGTCCGAGTGGCTGCCGCGTCTGGCCACCGAGGGGCTGGGCGCATTCGGGCTGACCGAGCCCGACCACGGATCGAACCCCAACGGCATGACCAGCCACGCACGCCGTGACGGCGACGACTGGATCATCAACGGCTCGAAGATGTGGATCACCAACGGGTCCCGCGGGATCCTGACGGTCGTCTACGCCCAGACCGAGGACGGCATCACCGCCTTCCTCGTGCCGCAGGACTCCCCCGGCTACCAGGGGACGCCGCTGCACGGCAAGCTCGGTCTGCGTGCCGGCGACACCGCCGAGGTGACCCTCACCGACGTCCGGGTGCCCAAGGAGAACGTCCTCGGCGACATCGGCAGGGGGCTGAAGATCGCGCTGCACTCGCTCGACAACGGGCGGTTCTCGCTGGCCGCCGGCTGCACGGGCATCTCACAGGCGTGCATGGACTCCGCCCTCAGCTATGCGATGCAGCGCGAGCAGTTCGGCAAGAAGATCGCCGGGTTCCAGCTGGTGCAGGAGCTGCTCAGCGAGATCTACCTGGACCTGGAGGCCAGCCGGGCCCTGTACTGGAAGGTCGCCTGGAAGCACGACAAGGGCGAGCGTCACACCGTGGAGTCCAGCGTCGCCAAGACCTTCTGCAGCGAGGCCGCGGTGCGCAACGCCAACCGTGCGGTGCAGGTCCACGGCGGCTACGGCTACTCCGACGAGTACCCCGTCGGCCGCTACCTGCGTGATGCCCGCGTCACGACGCTGTACGAGGGCACCAGCCAGATCCAGCGGCTGCTGCTGGGACGGCACCTCACGGGCATCAACGCCTTCGGCTGACGCCCCGGGGGCGGCGGCGGTGTCGCACCCCCTCCCTACGGTGCTCCCATGGGCGTCGACCTCCACAGCCACACCACGTACTCCGACGGGCTCGCCGGCCCGCACGACCTGGCCCGGATGGCATGGGCCGACGGGCTCACCGGGCTGGCGGTGTCCGACCACGACACGATGGACCACTTCGAGGAGTCGGCGGCGGCATGCGCGACCTTCGGGCTGCGATGGGTGCCGGCGGTCGAGCTGTCGGCAGAGGTCGCCGCACCGCCGGGCACGTCGGCCCCGCCACGCAGCGTGCACCTGCTGGGCTACTTCGTCGACGACGGCGACAACCCGCTGACACGCGAGCTGGCCCGTCTGGGGACGGCGCGTCGTGACCGGGCGGTGGCCATGATGCGCCTGGTCAACGCGGCCGGTGCCGACATCGACGTCGCACGCGTCCTGCAGCAGGCCGACGGCGCCAGCCTGGGCCGCCCGCACGTGGCGCGCGCGATGGTCGAGGCCGGTGTGGTCGCCACGACCGGGCAGGCGTTCGCCGAATGGCTGGGGGAGGGGTGCCCGGCCTACGTCCCGAAGGGGGCGCTGGATCCCGTCAGCGCCGTGCAGCTGATCAGGTCAGCTGGTGGGGCGGCGGTGCTGGCCCACCCCACGTGGGGCGGGGTCGACCGCCAGACCCTCGACGCGATGTGCACGGCCGGGCTCGCGGGCATCGAGTCGCCGAACGCGGCCTATGATCCGCAGAGCACCGTGACGTGGCATCGTGTGGCAGCATCGCGTGGCCTCGTCACCACCTACGGCAGCGATTTCCACGGTGCGTCAGGATCAGCAACTTTGGGGACACGCCACACCCCTGTACTATCGGTCGAGGATCTAGGTTCAAGGGCCGGAGGAGAACTCAGCCAGTGGTAGGACCAGCGAAACGGCTCACGCCGCTCCCCATGTTCGTGGTCACCAGCGACGGGCCCCTCAAGGGTCGTGTCCTGGTGGTCGACGCGGACGAGCAGATCCTCGGTCGACGGTCCACGTCGGACCTGGTGCTCGACGATCCGCACGTCTCCCGAGCCCACGCCGCGGTCCGCAAGGCCGCCGGCGCGGTGCTCATCGAGGACCTCAAGTCCACCGGTGGCACCTGGGTCAACGACACCAAGGTGCAGGGCTCTGCTGCGCTCAAGCACGGCGACGTCGTCAAGTTCGGCAACATCGAGACGCGGTTCGAGGACCGCGGGGCGAACATGTCCGGCGACGACGACACCGAGGTCATGGAGGTCGAGTCCATCGAGGCGAAGCCGATCCTGTCCCCGCGCCAGAGCGAGGTGCTCGAGTTCCTCAAGGAGGGGCTGACCAACCCCGAGATCGCCGAGAAGCTGGGCGTGACCGAGCGGACGGTCAAGGCGCACTGCCAGGAGGTCTTCGATCGTCTGGGTGCCCGGAACCGGACCGCTGCGGTCGCTGCGGCCATGCGCATGGGGCTCTTCGCCGACGAGATGTAGGGCCCCGACGGATGCAAGGTGGACGGGCTGGGTACCATCGGGGAGTCCCCGTAGGGAGAGGCGTCCACCCTCCACAAACCCGCTCGGAGACTTTCGTCTAAATAGCGAGCCGTTTCCATCGGCCTTGTCGACAGCGTCCGTGTGACGCCGGTAGATGACGTCGTGGAGCTGCTCCAACCAGCGTCCACGGTCCTCGGACCGTCCGGACGCCGGAGTGGGAAACCGCTCTGAGACGTTGCGTTTCGGAGGGTGGACACCCCTCCGGACGGGGGCGTCCGTGTGCCCCCCCGCCCGGTCAGCCGATCGGCAGTCCGACGGGCTGCTGGTGGTGCTCGACGACGGCCGGCAGCCCACCCACGGTGAACAGGTGCCGGGCGTCGATGACGTCGTGCAGCAGCGGTGCCAGACGTGAGGTGACGGGGTCGGCCAGGACGACCGGGCCGACCTGTGCGACCGCGCGGCCGCCGCCGAGGGGCAGCACCCAGCCGATGTGACGCAGCGAGCCGGGTCGGGGTCGACGGCCCTCGGCGACCCTGACGGCGTTGGCACCGGCCAGCGCCCCTGCACGCACCGCCACCTGCGCCGTCTGCGGCAGCACGCGACCGCCGGGCCCGCGGTGGGCGGCCAGGTCCCCGGCGGCGAAAAGCGGGCCGTGGTCAGCCACCATGGCGCAGCGGTCGACGACGACACGTCCGTCGGTCAGGTCGGCGTCGGGGAGCACCCCGGCGCCGAAGGTGGCGAACCCGCCGGTCCACACGACCAGCCCGGGGACCTCGGTCCCGTCGTCGAACACGGCCGCATGGGGTGCGACCTCCGAC
The DNA here is from genome assembly GCA_041633535.1 of Euzebya sp. Classification (GTDB taxonomy): domain Bacteria; phylum Actinomycetota; class Nitriliruptoria; order Euzebyales; family Euzebyaceae; genus Euzebya. Next base: position 4,231 of record JBFKGB010000017.1, read on the forward strand.
AGCCCGACCCCCGTGCGCACGGTGACGCCACGACGCTCCAGCAGGTCGTGGGCCCGCCGGGCCATGGCCTGTGGCAGGGACGGCAGGATCCGGTCGGTCATCTCGGCCAGCGTGATGCGCAGGTCGGTGCGGGTGGCGGAGAGCTCGGCGGCGAGCTGTGTGCCGGTCGCGCCGGCCCCGACGACGACCAGGTGCTCGGTGGCCTCCAGCCGGTGTCGCAGCCGCAGGGCGTCCTCAGCGGTGCGGAGGGTCCAGGCGTGTGCCTCGAGCCCTGGGATGGCCGGTGGTCGGGCCTGGGCACCGACGGTGACGACCAGCGCGTCGTAGGCGAAGGACCGGCCGTCGTCGGTCTTCACCAGCCGGCCCGCGTGGTCGATGCTGGTGACCGTGCCGACCTCGACGTCGATGCGGTGCAGCAGGTCGGTCAGCGGCGCACGGGCGTCGGCTTCGGGCCCCACCCCCGCCGCGACGGTCGCGAGGCGTGGCAGGAACTCGTGGTTGCCGGTGCGGTCCAGCACGGTGACGGTCGCGTGGGCGTCGGCGGCCGCGCGTGCGGCCATGACACCGGCGTACCCGCCGCCGATGACCAGGATGTGTGGCGTCATGACGGGCAGGCTTCCCCTGCGAGCAGCACGTCAGTCCTCGGCCGGGGGCTCCTGCGGCTTCTGGGGCGGCAGCAGACGACCGAGGTTGGCCAGCGCGGCGGCCGACGGCGAGGCGGCGGCCCGGTTGGCGGCCTGCAGCTCGGCGTACACCTCCTCGCGGTGGACCGCGACGGAGCGGGGTGCCCGGATGCCGATGCGGATCTGGTCCCCCCGGACGTCGAGGACGGTGATGACGATGTCGTCACCGATCATGATGCTTTCGTTCGCGCGGCGAGTGAGGACCAGCAATTGGGGTGCCCTTCCTTGGGTGGAGGGCAGGATCCTACGCCATCTAGGCGGCGGTGCGGTCGCTCTGCGGTGTGGTCGCGTCGGGGTCGAGGTCTGCCGCAGCCCGCTCGCGGGCACGCATCTCGGCCTCTGCACGCGCCTCGGCCTCCGCCTCGGCCCGCAGGCGCTCCAGCTCGCGGCGGCGGTTGGTCTGGTCGAACGTGTCGATGATCCGGGTGATGGTCGAGACCCCCAGCCAGGCCAGCCCAAGGGCAGCCGCGTACTGCAGCCCGGACACGAGCATGTCGCCGTCGGACTGCAGCAGGCCGCCGAGGACCGGGGCGCCGAAGACGATCGAGAGGATCAGGATCAGGGGCAGTCGCCACTGGTTCATCGGGGCGTCTCCTTGTGGCGTGCCTTCACCTGTGCGGTGAAGACCTCCTTGCGGATCAGGTCCGCGACTGGGGTGCGCATGTCACCGAAGGCCACGCCCACCTCGCTGTGCAGCCCCTCGTCGCTGGAGCGGACGACCCGGCCCGGCACCGTGAGCTCCTTGCCGTCGACCGTCATGCGGGCGGTGACCTCCGTCGCCGGTGGGGGTGGCGAGCCGTCGATGTGCAGGTAGGCGCCACCCTCGCTGAGGTCATGGGTGCGGCCCCGGCGCTGCCGGGCCCCGGCGACCAACGTCACGTCCAACCCCACGCTGGCCCGGTAGAACCGTCGTCGCTGCTGGTGCGTCGACGGGCCCTCGGCCACCAGCGTCATGAGGGCGAAGGTCACGTGTCCCAGCCTGACCGGGCGGGTCCACAGACCATCGGGGTCGGCCCACATCAGCTGTGTGACGGTGTCGGGGTCGGGCAGCTCGTCGTGCCGCAGGTCGTCGGGGATGCGGCACAGGATCGTCAGCTCGTCCACCGGGCGCATGACACGGGTCGTCAGGTTGCCACCGTCCCACTCGGCACGGATGCGCGCCCGGGGCAGCGGCCACTCGCGCTCCTTCACGATCATGCGGGTGCTCCCTCCATCAGCGCCTGTGCCCAGACCCCCGGGCTCGCGGGGACGTTCTCCAGGAAGGCGACCGGGATCTCCAGGGCCAGCACGGCGTAGGGCGTCGAGGTCTCCTCCAGGGACTCGAGCGCCAGGCCGTCGACGCCACCGACGACCTCGACCCAGCGGCGGACGTCCTCGACCTTCCGGGAGGCCGTCACGACGCCGATGACCTGGTGGGCCTGCAACGAGTCCACGATCTCGCGGGTCCAGACGTGGGCGTCCTCCGACAGCCGGGTGGGGCACTCGACGGCCACGAAGGTCGGCAATGACCGGCGACGCCAGCTCAGACGCTCGCGGGACGCGTCGGTCACGTCGATGATCCGCTGGGACTCGGGCAACGCCTTGCCGCTGTAGGTCCGCGAGGCCAGCACGACAGCGGCCGGGTCCGCCTCGCAGGCCTTGGCCAGCTGACGGCACAGCTGCAGGGCCCGGCGCCGCTCGCCCACGACGGCGACGACCAGACCCTTGGTCTCGGGCAGCGCGGGCATCTGCGGCAGCCCTCGCAGGGCAGCCATCAGGGTCGTGCGGGGCAGGTTGTCCCGCTCGAGCCACGACAGCAGCCGGAGGGTCCGGTCGCTGACCTGCTCCAGCGCCATCCCGTCGACGACCTCGAGGTCCTGCGGCGCCGCTGGGGTCGGCGGGACCCGGTCCACCACGATCTCGTGCGGCTCGGGCGCCAGCGCTGTGTCGGCTGCTGGCCCGTGCCCCGACGCGGCCAGCTCCGCGGCCATGGCCTCGGCCCGCGCCGAGATCCAGCTGGCGGTGCTGGGCGGGTCAGCCTGCCCCTGGGCGAAGGCTCCCTCGTGCTGGCCGGGCAGCAGGGGCTGGCCGGGCAGGCGGCCGTCGAGCGCGGCAGCGATCTCGGGGCCGGCGTCGGTCGCCATGCGGCTGAGGACGTCGGTGAAGGCGGTGCCCTCGGTGGAGATCCGTGGCAGCGCCGCGTCCGCCCGCGTCTGCTGCCGGTCACCACCGCCCCCGGCGGGGGGCTGCTGGCCGCTGATGTCGATGCGCGGCAGCTGGCCGGTCGTCAACGGCTCGAACGCCCCGGCGCCGTCGGTGTCCCGGCTGCCGACAGCGGCACCGGTGCTGCGGAGGTGCTCGGCCATGACCTGCTGGGCGACCTGCTCGGCGCGGGTACGTGGTGCGGCGGCAGCCCCCGCGGCCAGCCCGGACCGCTGCTCGGACTCGCTGACGGTGTCGGCAAGGCCCAGCAGCGACGCCAGGGCGCCTGCCTCGACACGGTCGCCGGCGCCGGCTGCGCGCACGTGGGCGGCGGCACGGTCGAAGGCCGCCTCGTCGATGCCGGGCGGCAGGTCGATGGGGGCCTCGCCCGCCGGCTGGCGGCGTGGTGCCGCGCCACCGGCGGCTGCAGCACCGGCAGTGGGAGCAGCGGCAGGTTGCGCGGCTGCCGTCGCGGGAGCGGCGGCCGGGGTGGCGGTGGCCGCGGACGCCGTGGCGGTCACCTCGAAGGTCTCCTTGGCGAAGAACCCGCCGATGCCGCCCTTGCGGACCTTGTTGGCCTCGATGATCTCGGCGTCCGCGCCCAGGGTCCGGCGGACCTCGGACAGGACCGCCTCGATCGAGGGTCCCTCAAACTGCTGCGTGTCTGCCAACGTTCACCACTCCCACGGTGTCGACGACGAGGTGCGGCCCGATCTCGGAGTAGCCGAGGACCGGGACACGGGGGATGACCTGTGCGACCAGGCGGCGCAGCGCCGGTCGGGCCTGGGGCGAGCAGACCACGACGGGGGAGTCCCCGTTCTGCTCGGCCTGCTCTGCGCAGCGTGCGATCTCCATGGCCAGCTGCTCGCTGATGGCCGGGTCCAGCGCCAGGAACGTGCCGCCCATGCCGGGACGGACCGCTTCGACGACCTGGTGCTCGGTCATGGGGTCCAGGACGATCACGGGCAGGCGGGCGTCCATGGACAGCGCCCCGGAGATCGCGGGACCCAGCGTGGCACGGACCGCCTCGACCAGCGGCTCGGCGTCCTTGGTGTGCTGGCCGCGCTCGGTCAGCACCTCGAAGATCCGCACCAGGTCGGTGATCGGCACCTGCTCGTCCAGCAGGTCGGCCAGGACCGTCTGGATGTCGCCGAGGGTCAGCTGGCTGGCGGCCAGCTCCTCGCCGACGGTGGGGGACTGGGCCTTGACCAGCTCGCTCAGCAGCTTGACGTCGGCACGGCTCAGCAGGCGCCCGGCGTTGGTGCGGACGACCTCGGCCAGGTGCGTCGTGATGACCGACGAGCGGTCGACGACGGTGGCGCCCAGGACCTCGGCCTGCTGGCGGTACTCCTGGGGGACCCAGCGGGCGGGAAGGCCGAAGACGGGCTCGACCGTCGGGGTGCCCGGCAGCGCGCCCAGGCCGGTGCGGGCGGGGACCGGGTTGCCGCCGGCGTCCAGCGCAGGCTGCTCGTCGCCGATCACCAGGATGTGTCCCAGCGGGGCCTGGCCGCTGCCCAGCTCGACGCCGTGCACCTTGATCGAGTAGGTGGAGGGGGGCAGCTCGATGTTGTCGCGGGTGCGGACCAGCGGGATGATGATGCCCAGGTCCTGGGCGACCTTGCGACGCAGCGCCTTCACACGGTCCAGCAGGTCCCCGCCGCGGTTGGGGTCCACCAGGTCCATCAGGTCGTAGGCGATCTCCAGCTGCAGGCTCTCGACCTGCACCTCCTCGAGGATCGACTCCGGCGAGTTCGGGTCGGGCAGCGCCTCGCGGGTCAGCTCCGCCTCGCGCTCGCGCTCGGCCTCCTCGGCCCGTCGGCGGGCCTCCTCCACGTCGGGCAGGCGCCCAGCGGTGAACCACAGCGCGGCGCCCACGCCCAGGAAGGGCAGCAGCGGCAGACCCGGCAGCAGGGCCATCAGGGCCACGGCGGCGCCGCCCATGCGGATCGTGGGCCGCTGGCGCGAGAACTGCAGGATGATGTCGGAGCCCATGTCGCCGGCCGTGGCGGCGCGGGTCACGATGATGCCCGAGGCGATCGAGATCATCAGGGCCGGCAGCTGGGAGACCAGGCCGTCGCCGACCGTCAGCAGCGAGAAGGTCGTGACCGCCTCGCCGAAGTCCATGCCCTGCTGCACGACGCCGATGACCAGGCCGCCCAGCAGGTTGATCGTGGTGATGATGATGCCGGCCATGGCATCGCCCTTGACGAACTTCGACGCACCGTCCATCGCGCCGTAGAAGTCGGCCTCGGCGGCGACGTCCTCACGGCGCTTGCGCGCGGTCGCCTCGTCGATCAGGCCCGAGTTCAGGTCGGCGTCGATCGCCATCTGCTTGCCGGGCATCGCGTCGAGGGTGAACCGGGCGCCGACCTCGGCCACCCGGCCCGCGCCGTTGGTGATGACCATGAACTGCACGACGACCAGGATCAGGAACACGACCAGGCCGACGACCAGCGACCCGCCGATCACGAAGTTCCCGAACGCCTCGATGACCTTGCCGGCGTAGCCGTCCAGCATGATCAGCCGCGTGGTCGAGATGTTCAGGGCCAGCCGGAACAGCGTCAGGACCAGCAGGAGGGACGGGAACACCGCGAAGTCCAGCGGCCGTGCGACGTTCATCGAGGCCAGCACCACCAGGATCGCACCGGCGATGTTGACCGCCAGCAGGACGTCGAGCAGCGCCGTGGGCAGCGGCACGACCATCATGACCACGATCATGATGACGGCTGCCGGGACGGCGAGCTGGGCGGTGGAGCGCTTCGGCACGGGGTGGCACCTGGGGTGTCAGCCGTCCTTGGGAGGGATGTCGCGGACCGATCCGTGGTCTGCAGGCCCTTGATCGGCCACCCCCACAGCAGCCTTAGGTGTTCTCGGTGACCAGCTGCACATCCGTGATCACGGACGGTGTGGGCGGCACGGGTCCGCAGGCACGTGGGGCCGTGCCGCAGCTGCCCCCACCTGCACGGATCGACCACTACAAGGAGTGCTCGAGCGCCTGCGAGCGTGATCAGGCCTGGTCAGCGGGTCACCGTCGCACGCATCGACCGCGTCGTTCACCCAGCCGGCAGCCGATCGTGGTCGATCCGTGCGGGGAGGCGGGTCGTGGGGCAGGCCGGCGTCAGGCGGGGGTGCGGACGCGGGCGGGGCGGGGCATGTCCAGCAGGGACTGGTGGGCGTCGGCGAAGGGGGACTGGTGGGTGCCGGTCGCGCGGCCTCGGGCGCGCAGGGTGTAGACGAAGGCGAGGATGCGGGCGACCGACTCGTACAGCTCCACGGGGATGGGGGTGTCGACCTCCACCAGCCGGTACAGGGTCCGGGCCAGCGGGATGTCTCGGACGATCGGGATGGTCGACTCCTCGGCCAGCTCGCGGATGCGGTCGGCCACGGCGCCCGCTCCCTTGGCCAGGACGATCGGCGCCCCGCGGGTGGGGTCGTAGCGCAGCGCGATGGCGATGTGGGTCGGGTTGACCAGCACGACGTCGGCCCGGGGGACGTCGGCCATCATGCGGTTGCGGCTCATCGCCATCTGGCGCTGGCGGATCTGGCCCTTGACGTGGGGGTCACCCTCCTGCTGCTTGCTCTCCTCCTTCATCTCCTGCTTGGTCATCTTGATCTGCTTGTCGATCCGCCGCTTCGACATCGCGTAGTCGGCCGCGGCGATCACCAGGCCCATCAGCGACACGTTGCGGATCAGCTGCAGCGACTCCTCGGCGATGATCCCGGCCATGTTCGGCACGCTCATCGCGCTGCCGGCGACGACCAGGGTCTCATAGACCGTCTGCAGGGGGGCGAGCGACAACAGCACGACGGCGGCGAGCTTGGCGATGTTCTTCGCCGAGTCCGCGGCCAGCTTCGGGCCGAACATCTGCTTGATGCCCTTGAACACGTTCAGGGTCTTGAAGTTGGGCTTCATCTTCTTCGGTGCCCAGCCGATCTGGGCGACCTGGCTGAGGACGCCCAGCAGCAGCGCGAGGAGCACGAAGGGCGCCGCGGCCAGGATCGCGTGCATCACGGCGTCGGCGAGGTAGCCGACCAGCGCCCCCTCCCCCTGCTGCAGGACCATCGGGAACCCGACCAGCAGGTCGCGCGTCTGGGCGAAGCCCCAGCCCACCAGCATCGGCAGCAGCCAGGTCCCGGCCAGCAGCAGCAGCCAGCCGCCGACGTCGTTGGTGCGCGGGATCTGGCCCTCGGACCGCGCGTCCTTCTTGCGCTTCGGTGTCGGCTTCTCGGTCTTCTCGCCTGCCGGCTTGTCAGCCATGCCGCCTCACCTCCGCACCAGCGCCATGGCGTCGGAGACGCCGGCCTCGACCAGACCCGACACGATGCCGGGCAGGAGGGGCAGGGACACCGCGATCAGGACGATCGCGATCAGGATCTTCAGCGGCATGATCGCCAGGAACACGTTCATCTGCGGTGCGGCGCGCGAGATCATCCCCTGCCCGACCTCGAGCAGGAACATGACCGCCAGCAGGGGGGCGGCGATCTCGACGGCGGCCAGCACGAAGTGGGCCAGGTTGTCCACCAGGAGGGTCTCCAGCGAGGTGAAGTCCAGCCCGGTCACACCGATCGCGTGGAAGGACTCGATGAAGCCGCGCATGATCAGCAGGTGACCGCCGAGGGCGAACAGCAGGGTGCTGGCGAACACCTGGTAGATCTTGGCGAACCCCGACGCCTGCTGGCCCGACAGGGGGTCCATCGACGGCTGGATGGTCAGACCGCCGAACACGTCGATGAACTCACCGGCGGACTGCACGGCCTGGAACAACATCTTGACGAGGAAGCCCAGCGAGATCCCGAGGACCACCTGGAACCCGCCGGCCATGATCAGCGTGCCGGTGTCCATCGGGATCTCGGCGGTCGCCAGCACAGGTGCGGCGTAGACGCCCAGCGACACGCTCATGCCGACGCGCACCTGCCGGGGGATCAGCTTGGTGTCGAACGGCGGCACGACGAACAGCCACGCGGCGCTGCGGGTGGCCGCCAGCAGGAAGCCCGTCAGCAGGTAGGGCGCGACCTCGAGGGTCATCGACGGCTCACGACAGCAGCGAGGGGATCGAGGCGAACAGCGCGTTGGTGAAGCTGATGATCTCCTGCAGCATCCAGTTGCCGGCCAGGGCGAACACCACGATGACGCCGATGAACTTGGGCACGAACGTCATCGTGACCTCCTGCACCTGGGTCACGGCCTGCAGCAGCCCGATGAAGACCCCGATGGCGAGCCCCACCAGCAGGATGGGGGCGCCCAGCTTCACGGACAGCCACAGGGCGTCCATGCCGATCTGGAGGACAGCGGTGTCGTTCATGTCGCGTATGACTCCAGTAGCGAACGCACGACCAGCGTCCAGCCGTCGACCATCACGAAGAGCAGCAGCTTGAAGGGCAGCGACACCAGCACCGGCGGCAGCATCATCATGCCCATGCTCATCAGCGTGGAGGCCGTGATCAGGTCCACGATGAGGAAGGGCACGAAGATGACGAAGGCGATGATGAACGCCGCCTTCAGCTCGGAGAGGATGAACGCGGGGATGAGGGAGGTCATCGCCACGTCGTCGGGCGTGTTCGGACGCTCCTGCCGGGCGGCGTCGATGAACAGCGCCAGCTCGGGCTCGCCGACCTGACCCATCATGAAGTCGCGGATCGGCTTCTGGGCCAGCGTGAAGGCGTCGCCCTGCTCGATCTCCCCGGCCAGCAGCGGCTGCAGCGCCTGCTCGTTGATCTCCGTCAGCGTCGGGGTCATGGTGAAGATGCTGAGGAACAGGGCCAGCCCGACCACGATCTGGTTCGGCGGCACCGTCGGCAACCCGATGGCGTTGCGGGTCACGCTCAGCACGATGACGATGCGCGTGAAGCTGGTCATCATCACCAGCAGCGACGGCGCCAGCGACAGCAGCGTCAGCAGGACGATGATCGTCAGGCTCTGCGAGGGCTGCTGGACGGTGTCGCCGAGGTCCAGGTTGAACTGCGCCTCGGGCCCGTCGTCCAGCAGGCCGGGCGTGGCGCCGGGGGTCAGCCCGACGGGCGAGGGGGCGACGCCTGCACCCTGGACGCGGTCGGGCACGACCGGCGGCTCGAACTGCTGAGCCGTCGCGGGGCCGGCCAGGACGGCCAGCAGCAGGGTGGCGCCGGCCAGCAGGGCCAGCACCCGGGGGAGGGAGAAGGTGGACACGGTCGGCTCCAGCCGACGCGCGGGGCTCAGGTCACCGTCGGACCGTCATCGCTCGCAGCGTCTCGATGGCGTCCGTCCATGCGGGCTTCCCGTCCTCCGCGTCCTGCGGGAGGGCTGGGACGGTGTCCGCGATCCGTGCGGACTCCGTGTTCAGTGCGGGGCTGTCGTCGATCCTGATCAGGTCGTCGTCGCTGTCGCGGGGCTCGTAGCCGGAGTGCAGCAGCGTGACCTGGGTCTCGGTGACACCCAGGACCATCTCGCGGCCGGCGGCGCGCACGATGGCGACGGATGCGCCACGCGTCAGCGGGGCCACGGTGGTCACCGCGATGGGGATGCGTGTCACCTTGCCGCCACGGCCACCCTTGGCGGCCGCCCCCGAGGCCACGGCCTGGGCGCGCCGCAGCAGCTTGGCCGCCAGCATCATGAGCGCGATGACCACACCCATGGACACGGCGAGCCGCAGGGCGAGCGAGGCGAGGGAGACGTCGGGCACGGCTACTGGGCCAGCGGCAGGGACACGGCGGCGTCCGCGTCCATGCCGACGATCTCGGTGATGCGGATGCCGAACTCCTCGTCGATCACGACGACCTCGCCACGGGCGATCAGCGTGCCGTTGACGACCACGTCGACGGGGCTGCCCGCCGCGCGGTCCAGCTCGATGATCGAGCCCTGGTTCAGACCGAGCACCTCGCGGACGGACAGCCGGGTCCGACCGAGCTCGGCGGTGACGCCCATCTCGACGTCGCCCAGCATCGTCAGCGGGTGGGACTGTCCGGGTAGGGAGCTGAGCTGGTCGAACGAGGCGAAGTCAGCGGGGTGGGCGTCGCCCTGGGGCGGGCCGATCGGGTCGCGGTAGGGCTGACGTCCGGCCTGGCCGCGGGCCTGCCCCATGATCTGCGGACCGCCGTCGGCCGTGACGGGGATCGGTGCACCGGCGGGACCGGCGCCCGGGGCCTGGACAGGGATGCCGGCGACGGCGTTGCCACCGGTCGGACCGGCCACGACCGGGTTGCCGGCGCCAGCGACTGCGTCAGCAGCGCCGGCCGGGCCGTCGGCGGGGGCGTCGTCGGCGGGGGCGGGCTGCAGCATCTCGTCGGTGACGACCAGCCGGATGGCGATGGTGCCGCGGTGCACACCTGCATCGTCCAGCTGCACGCTGACCGCGTCGCCGGGACCGCCGGCGAGGGCCTCCTCGACGCCGACCTCGACGGCGTCACCCAGCTCGGGTGTGGTGCCGTCGAACAGCGGGGCCAGGGCCGCGAGGGCCGGTGCCAGGCGCACCGTCAGCGCCTCCGCCAGCGACCGCTCCGGCGGGCCCGCCTGCAGCATCGCGGCCGACTCGGCCGGCACGGCGATGACCAGCGCCCCCTCCTCGGCCCCGAGGGGCCAGCGGACGGCGACGGCCTGCTCGGGCATCACGTGCACGGAGGGGTCGCCGTCGAGCAGCAGCTCGCCCGGCGTCATCGCGTAGGCGGCCGGCAACCGGTCGCCGATGAGCGCAGCGGCGCGGTGCACGGTGGTGGACAGCAGGGTGTCGCTCATCAGGGCGTCCTCGAGGGCGTCGGGTCGGTCTGGGTGGAGGGGTCGGTGGTGTCCTGCAGCAGCGCCTGGCGGGCGGGCGCGCCGTTGCGCATCAGCTCGCCGGTGACCATGGCGGCCAGACGTCGGCCGTTGCGCCCCGGCATCGCGGTGAAGCAGGGCAGCCCGCCGACGTTGACGGTCAGCGGGGCGTCGACACGGTGGCGCAGGGGCAGCACGTCGCCGGGTCGCAGCGACACGATGTCCTCGGCGGACAGCGTGACGGTGTTGAACTGCACGTCCAGCCCGACGGGTGCGTCCTGCAGCTGGTCCTGCAGCAGCGCCCTGGCACGCGCCAGCTCGGAGGAGTCGACGTCCTTGGAGCGCTTGGAGTCCGTGTAGGCCTCCAGCGCCGGCTGCAGCATCATGAAGGGGAAGGCCAGGGACGCCGTCCAGCTCTGCTCGCCGATCACGATGGCGTAGCTGCCGACCACCATCATGTCCGACAGCGACGCGATCTGGGCGAACTGCGGGTTCGACTCGGTCCCGGTGATCGTGGTGCGCACCTCGATGAAGGACTCGAAGGCGTAGGTCAGCTCGTGCATGACGCGCTCGAGCAGGCCGCGGAGGACACCGATCTCGATCTCCGTCATCGACCGGTCGGGGTGGGCGCCGCCGCCGGGGCCGCCCAGCAGGCGGTCGACCAGCTCCATCGCCGCACCCAGCGGCAGGTGCAGCACACCGGACCCGGGCAGCGGGTCGACGGCGAGGATCGCCATGAACGTGGGTGAGGGCATCGGGCTGACGTACTCGTCGTACGTGCGCTGCTCGATGGCCTGGACGGTGACGGGGGCCAGCGTCCGCAGGGTGCTGGACAGGATCGTGGAGAACTGCCGCGCGAAGGTCTCGTGGACCAGCTGCAGCGCACGCGCATGGTCACGACCGACCTTGTTGGGCCGCTTGAAGTCGTAGGACGCGACCGTCCGACGGCGCGGCGTGCCGGAGGCGTCGACCATGATGATCGAGGACTCGTCGGCAAGGGTGTGCAGGCTCACGACGAACGGATCGGCAGCACGCCGACCGATCTGAGCGGACGGCAGCACAAAGATGACGTTGTGCAGGTCCCGCTTCACGCACGGTGCCGGAGGGCACCGGGTGGGCTACTGCATCACGAACTCCGTGTAGTAGACGCCGACGATGTCCTCGCCGTACATCGGGGTCAGGGCCTCCAGCAGGGTCGTCTTCGTCGCGTTGCGCTGCGCCGGGTCGCTCAGGGTCTCGACCGTCAGCGTGTTGAACGTGGCGATGATCGCGTCGTAGATGGGGGCGGTCGGGGGCTCCTCGACGACCTCGGCGCCCATCTCCAGGGCGACGCTGACCTTCAGGAAGCGTCCGTCGGCCAGGTTCAGCGTCAGCGCCTCCAGCTCGACCAGCATGCCGAGCTCCGTCGGCTCGGGCTCCGGCTCGACCTGCTCAGCGGCCTCTGCGGTCGCGGCACCGCCGCCACCGCCCACCAGCCCGCCGGCCATCGCGCCGCCGCCGAGGATGGCGAGGGCCAGGACGATGATGGGCACCAACCCGCCCTTCTTGCCACCGCCCTTCTCCTTCTCTGCATCGGGTGCGGCGCCGTCCTCCTCGCCTCCCTTCTTCTTCTTCGCCATCAGCTCTCACCACCGTTCTTGGAGATCAGGCGCAGCGCGGGAGGGGTGTCCTCGTCACCGGCGGTCCCGGTGACGGCCTGGGGGACCTGGATGCGGTGGGACATGGCGATGATCGACGCGCGGCAGTGCTGCACCCGCGTGACGACCTCGTCCAGCGTCTCGTTGACCACCTGCCGGCTGCCGTCCACGAGGGTGATGACGGTGTCGGGCGTCGACTCGACGCGCTCGATCAGGTCGGGGTTCAGCGCGAAGCGCTGTCCACTGAAACGGGTGAGGTTGATCAACTGGCACCATCCCTGGTCCCGGCGCTGTGCCGGCTTGTCACGTGCGGCCGATCCTTGGCCGCACCATTGTGATCGGTACGGCTGCGCCTCCCTTTAGCGCGACGGCCACGCGAGGCCGGAAAAAGACCACGGCCGGTGACGTGGGTCACCGGCCGTGGTCGTGGGAGCGGAGGCGTCAGCCGATGAACGCGGCGGCGTCAGCCTCGATCTGGTGGCTCATGGCCGCGGTGCCGCCGTAGAGCGTGACGGCGCTCAACGGCGCGGTGTCCTCCAGGTAGGTCTGCACGCTGGTGGGCAGCACGTCGGGCCACGACAGCAGCAGCGGCATCCCCAGGCGGCCGGCGTGGGTGCCACCGGTCAGCCCGTCGGGGAAGTTCGTGCCGCTGGCGATGCCCACGGCGGTCGCGTCGGGGTAGCGGGTCTGTGCGACCAGCACCGACGTCTGGAACGGGTCCTCGCCCACGATCGCGGTGGCCTGTGGGACGGCCTGGGCGGCGACGGCGCCGATCGCGACCAGCTCGGCGGAGGGGTGCTCGTCCAGGTAGGCCTGCGCGGTGGCGTCCAGCTGCCCACCGTTGGAGAGGATCTCGACCCCGCCCTCGGCCGCAGCGAGCGAGCCGCCGACCAGGGCGTCGGGGAAGTCGTTGCCGTCGGCCACGACGATCAGGGACGGGTCGGGGTCCGCGGTGCGGGCGACCTCGACGGCGGTGGCGTACCGGCTGGCACCGGACACGCGGACCACGGTGTAGCCGAGGGCCTCGATCTCGTCGCGGACGTCGTCGCTGAGCGCCGCGGTCCCTCCCGACAGGTAGACCGTGCCGCCGGCGGGCAGGACCCGCTGGATCTCGTCCTCGACCACCTGGGCGACGGCGAAGCTGGGGGTCAGCAGCAGCGGACCCTCGATCGCGACCGCCAGCGGTGCGGCGACGAGGGCGTCGGGGAAGATGTCGGCACGCGCCAGGACGACACCGGCGGCCCCGCCGTCGGTGAAGTCCTCCTGGCTGACGGCGATCGCGGTGTCGACCCGGGAGGCACCGGACAGGCGCAGCGCGGCCGTCTCGGGGTCGGGGGTCGTCGCGAAGGGCCCGCGGAACTCGGGGCGGGCCGGGACCTCGTCGTAGAAGCCCTCGTCGTCCTGGTTCGGGACGGAGGAGGTGTAGAAGATGAACGCGGCCACGCTGATCTCATCAGGGCCGCCGAGGCAGGTCGTGGGCACGGTCATGACGTAGCGGACGCCGTCGAAGCGCCCGTCGGTGGCGCAGTCGATCTGGTCGGAGGTGTCGTGGTCGAACAGGCCGACGCGGGCGGTGCCGTCGGGGAAGCGGCCGTAGTTGACGTCGAACTCCTCCGCACCGTCACCGTCGACGTCGAGGGCCGCGCCCACTGCGGACCTGAAGTCGGCCCAACCCTCGTCGGTCTGCGGGTCGGTGGGGGAGTCCACGCGGACGGCGATCTGGAGCTCGCCGTCGCCGTGTGCGGTGCAGACCGCCAGGATGTCGGCCTCCGGCACGTCGGCGATGGAGCCGTCGGCACGGGCCTCGACGTCGCCTGCGGCGTCGGTGATGCACTCCGACACGGCGAAGGCGGGTGCGGGCAGGACCAGCACCGCCAGCACCATGAGGAGCGCGACGAGTGGTCGACGGCGGCGGCGGGAGTGGGGGAAGGACATCGGTGCAGGGCTCCTTGGACGGCGTGGTGGCTGAGGATAGAACGATGTGAGGTGCTGTGACGTCCGTCAGCGGCGACCCCGTGCGGGCCCGCACGCACGACGGCCCCGGCA
>JBFKGB010000018.1:0-18347 GCA_041633535.1 Euzebya sp.
CACGACGCCGACGTCCCCGAGGACGTCCAGGCCCAGATCGAGGAGATCCGCGCCGGCCTCGGCCGCAGCCTGCACGCCACCGGAGCCGGTCTGGCCGCCGGCACCGAAGATCACGTCGGCACCCTCACCGAGGAACTGCTGGGCCGCCGAGGCACCCTGCGCCGGGTCGGTGAAGGAGTCGGTGTAGACGCTCAGGACGTTGATGTCGGGGTTGATGCTCTGGGCACCGGTCTGGAAGCCGTTGACGTAGCGGACCACCGGCGGGACGGTCTCGAGGCCACCGACGACGCCGACGGTGCCGGACTCGCTCAGCAGCGCGGCCATGGCGCCGGCCAGGTACCCGCCCTGGTCCTCACGGAACAGGATGCCGACGTAGTTGTCGGGGTACTCCGGCTGGAACTGGTCGATGCCGATGAAGGTGACGTCGGGGTTGGCGTTGGCGGCCTCGAGGGTCGCGTCGGCGATCAGGAAGCCGACGGTCACGACGACCTCGGGCTCGCCCTCCAGGATGGTGGAGATGTTGGTGGCGTAGTCGGCCTCGGAGGCCGTCTCGATGAAGTCGGTCTCGAAGCCCAGGCAGTCGGCCGCTGCGGCCATGCCGTCGAAGGCGAACTGGTTGAAGGTGCCGTCGTCGACCTTGCCGATGTCGGTCACCAGGCCGACGTTGAAGCCCTCGGGGACCTCGACACCCTCGTAGGCGGCGCAGGCCTCCTCCAGCGACGTCGCGGTGGTGGTCATGTCCTCCTCGGTCATGTCCTCCTCGGCCATGTCCTCCTCGGTCGCCGGCTCGTCCTCGGTGGTCGCCTCGTCGGTGGGCGCCTCCTCCTCGGTCGTCGCCTCGACGGCGGTCTCCTCGCCGGTCTCGTCCTCGGTCGCGGTGTCGTCGTTGGCGCAGGCGGCCGCGACGAGCGACAGGATCAGCAGCATGGCGAGCATTGCCATGCGGCGGTGCAGAACCTTCATGTTCGACGTCTCCCTTGTGGTCGTGACGCGCCCCGGGACCGCCGGAACGGGGTCGCTGCCGAGCGCGCGTGGGCGGAGTCTAGCCCCCTCCGACCGCTGTCGTACACCGGCAGGACAGCCGATGCGACACACGGCGTGGGTAGGCTGCGAACGCATGGAACGCGTCACCATCGCCCCGCACCCACTGGCCGGCCACCTGCTCGCCGACCTGCGCAGCGTCGAGACCGAGCCCGAGCGCTACCGCGTGCTGGCCGGCCGGCTGTCCACGGTCCTGGCGCTGGAGGCCACGCGTGACCTGACCACGGTGACGGAGGAGGTCACGACGCCCCTGACGACCACGGCGGCCCGTCGGCTGGGCCAGCGGGTCGTGGCGGTCCCGATCCTGCGCGCCGGGCTGGGCCTGCTGGATGCCGTGACGGCGCTGCTGCCCGACGTCGGGGTCGGCTACATCGGGCTGGAGCGCGACGAGGAGACCCTGCAGCCGACGGAGTACTACTACAAGACGCCGCACCTGGACGGCGCACGGGTGCTGCTGCTGGACCCGATGCTGGCCACCGGTGGCAGCGCCGCCTTCGCCGCCCGGCTCCTGCGCGAGCGCGGCGCCGAGGACATCACCATGGTGTGCGTCATCGCGGCACCCGAGGGCATCGCCCGCCTGACCGAGGCCGACCCCGGCATCCGCATCGTCACCGCGGCGGTGGACGAGGGGCTGGACGACAACGGCTACATCGTCCCGGGCCTGGGTGACTTCGGGGACCGGCTGTTCGGCACGTTCTGACGCACCCGGGGGTGGCTCACAGGCCGGCGAACAGGTCCGTCTCGGGCAGCGGCGCGTCGACGTCGCTGTAGCGACGCATGAACCACTCGGTGCCGTAGAAGCCGTCGACCATGTCGTCGGGCACGTTCATGAAGAAGGAGTCCGGGGCGACCTGGGTGGCGTGGGCCCGCAGCGCCGCCTGCTTGACGTCCATCAGGTCCCGGACGTCGACGCTGGTGGTGATCAGGGCGTCGTCGATGCCCATCGGGATCTCGGCCGGGTCGGTGATGTCACCGAACGGTGAGGGCAGGCCCTTGGCGGCGAACGTCGCGTTGGCCCCTGCGATCGCCGACTTCGGCAACGAGGCGTAGTACAGCTTCGGCGTGCGCCACGGCGCACCCGTCTCGGGGTACATGACCCCCATGGCGGCGGCCTCCAGCGCCAGCAGGGTGACGCGGTGCGCCTGGATGTGGTCGGGGTGCCCGTAGGCGCCGAAGGCGTCGTAGGTCACCACCACCGAGGGGCGGAACCGGCGGATCACCGACACCAGCCGACCGACGGCCTGCTGCATGTCGGCACGCCAGAAGCACGCCGGGTCGTGGTTGCCGTCCACGCCCATCATCCCCGAGTCGGCGTAGCCCAGGAACTCGTGCTCGGTGACCCCCAGGATGGACAGGGCGTCGGCCAGCTCGGCCGCCCGGACCTGCACCAGCCGGGGCGCGATCTCGGCCGGGTCCATCCCCTCCCCCACGATCTCGCCGCGGCTGCCGTCGGTGCAGGTCACGACCTTCACGCGCCGCCCCTGTGCCGCGGCACGCGACAGCACCCCACCGGTCAGGATGACCTCGTCATCGGGGTGGGCGTGCACGGCCAGCAGTCCGGGTGTGTCGATCATCGAGGACGCAGACTAGGGCGCATGGGCACGTCATGGCAGGACCGGGTGGTCACGGTGGACGGGCACCGGCTGCACCTGCGACGCGCCGGGCCCGACACCGGCGGCGACCCGCTGCTGGTCCTGCACGACGCCGGGGCCGAGTCCGTGGACGCACCCGCGTGGGCCGAGCTGGCCGGGCGACGTCCGGTGGTCCAGCTGCTGCTTCCCGGGATCGGCGACAGCGCCGCGGTCCCACCCGGTGCGGGCCTGGCCTGGATGACGGATCTGCTGGCCGCGCTGGTCACCGCCCCCGCGGCAGGCCTGGCGCCGGGCCCTGTCGACGTCGCCGGCACCAGCCTGGGGGGTTGGTTCGCGGTCGAGACCGCCCTCGCCCACCCACGGGTCGTCCGCAGCCTGCTGCTGCTGGACACGGCCGGCCTGCACAGCCCGCCGGCCTACCTGTTCGGTCTGTTCGCCGACGGCCAGGGCACGGGCGGCCACGACGGGCTGCTGGGTCCGCTGATGCGCCGGCACGGTCTGGACCCCTCCTGCGTCCCCGCCACCGCGCCCTACGTCGCCACGATGACCGCGGCGGCCCTGCACTCGTGGAGCGCCCACGCCCCCGACCCGTCGCTGCTGGTCCGGCTGGGCCGCCTGCAGGTCCCCGTGACCGTGATGTGGGGGGCCCGGGATGCCCTGATCCCGGTGGCCCACGGCCGTGCCATCGCCCAGGCGTGCCCCGGCGGGGCGCGCCTGGTCGTGGTCGAGGGTGCAGGACACCTGCTGGCCGTCGAGGCCCCCGCACAGGTGGTGGCGGAGATGGCGGGCCGATCCCGCCGCGGGGTCCTACCATCGGGCCCACCATGCCCCTAGACCAGCACCGACTCATCGACGACCAGCGCGACCTGCAGGGGGCGCTGGACTGGCTGGCCGACCTCGACCCCATCGGTGTCGACGTCGAGCGTGCCGACTGGAACCGGTACTACCGTGCCGCCGCGCTGGTGCAGGTCGGCGGTGCCGGCCGCGTGGCGCTGCTGGACCCGCTGCGCCTGGAGGACTGGTCGGACGTCTCGACCTTCCTGGGCGAGCGCGCGGTGCTGCTGCACGCCCTCGAGAACGACGTCGCGCCCCTGCAGGCCCTGGGTGTGGACCCACCGGTCATCCACGACACCGCCATCGCCGCGGCGGTGCTGGGCATGCCGATGGGGCTCGAGACGCTGCTGACCGACGTGCTGGACGTCACGCTCGAGAGCGACAAGGCCGCGATGCAGCGCGCCGACTGGGAACGACGCCCGCTGACGGAGGAGATGCTGGTCTACGCCGCCGGTGACGTGGCCGACCTGCCCCGGCTGTGGACGATCATGGAGGAGAAGCTGCACGAGGCGGGCCGCTGGGAGTGGTACGCCGAGGAGCTGCAGGCGACCATCACCATGCCCACCGTCGAGGACCGTCGCGACTGGGAGCGCACGAAGGGTGTGGGCCGCCTCGACCCACGCGCCCGTGCCCGTGCCAAGGCCCTGTGGCAGGCCCGTGAGGACCTCGCCCGTGGCACCGACACCGCGCCCGGACGCATCGTCAACGACAAGACCCTGGTCGACCTGGCGCTGAAGCCGCCGACCGGACTGCGCGAGCTCGGTCGTCGCGGTGTGCGCCGTCAGGCCGTCAAGACCTTCGGCGAGGACATCGTCGAGGCGCTGGAGACCGGCGCGACCGCCGACCCCCTCCCGGTCGAGCGGTCCGGACGGCGCTCCACGGAGGCCGACCGCGAGCTGGCCGACGAGCTGCGCGCCATCCGCGCCGAGGTCGCCGAGGCGCACGGGCTCGACGCCGGGCTGCTGTGTCCCAGCAAGCACCTGCTGAAGGCGGTCATGCAGGACCCGCAGAGCCCGGCGGAGCTGCGCGACGCCCTGGGCCTGCGCCGCTGGCAGTGGGCTCTGCTGGCCGAGCCCTTCACCGACGCGCTGTTCGAACCACTCGAGGAGGAGCAGGGATGAGCCGGGTGCTGGACGACGCCGCCATCGAGGACGCCCTGGGTGGGCTGGTCGGGTGGGAGGTCGCAGGCAGCGGCACGCCCGCCGACCCACGCACGCTCGAGCGGGTCCTGCAGTTCGACAGCTTCATGGACGGGATCGCCTTCGTGAACCTGGTCGCCGAGGTCGCTGAGGAGCTGGACCACCACCCCGACATCGCCGTGTCGTGGACGACCGTCGGCCTGCAGATCAGCAGCCACGACGCGGGCGGGGTCACCGAGCGCTGCCTGCAGCTCGCACGACGCATCGACGACCTGCTGGAGGCCTGAGGGTCAGCTAGTCCTGCGCCCGCGTCAGCGTCACCGAGCACAGGTCCGACACCTGGATCTGCCGCAGCCTGACGTCGTACAGGGCCGGTCCCCAGACCGTCAGCAGCCGGGCCTCGGTCCAGGCGCTGCCGTCCAGCGTCTGCCCCAGGTCCTGGAGGGTCTGGACGACGTCGTCGCGGTCCTCGGGATGGAACAGGTCGGCAAGGGTTCCGTTGGCCAGCAGCTCGGGCATGACCATCTCGGACAGGCGTGCGTTGGGCAGCAGCCCGCGCCCGTCCCTGCCGACGACGGCCAGCGGGGCGTCCGCCGTGGCGAACCCGGCCTCGCCCATCCGACGGGTCACGTCGACGGGACGGCTGGCGCGCTGCAGGATCTTGGTGATCGCAGGGGTCAGGTCCGTGGCGGCACGGTCCTTCAGCACGACGTCCTCGGCACCGGCCAGGACCGCTCGGGTGGCGGCCTCCTCGTCACCGGTGACGACCAGGACCGGCACGGTCGGATGGGTGGTCACGACCGCCTGCAGCGTCGCCAGCCCTTCGCTGTCGGGCAGGTTCAGGTCGACCACCAGCACGTCGTAGGCCCGGGGGTCGGCCGCCAGCATGCGCAGCGCCTCCTCCAGGTTGGCCGACGACCCGTCCACGGCGATGCCGATGCCCTGCAGCAGTCCGCTGAGGAGCACACGGTCGCTGTGGACGTCCTCCAGCAGGAAGGCACGTGGCGTCGTGGTCGGCCGCATGCGCAGGAGGTTAGCTGACCCGTGCCACCGGGAGGTTGCGCAGCTTCGCGGGCAGCGCGAAGTGCATCTGCTCGTCGACCACGGTCAGCCGCTCGACCTCTGCGCCCCGGTCGAGAGCCTGCAGGCGCTCGATGACCTGGTCGACGAGCACGTCGGGGGCGCTGGCACCGCTGGTCAGCCCGACCGTGTCGACGCCGTCCAGCCATGCCTCGTCGATGTCAGCGGCGCTGTCGATCAGGTACGCCGCCGGCGCACCGTGCGCCAGGGCGACCTCGACCATCCGCAGCGAGTTGGAGGAGTGGCTGGAGCCGACTACCAGCACCAGGTCGCTGCGCGTGGCCAGCACCTTGGTCGCGTCCTGCCGGTTCTGGGTGGCATAGCAGATGTCGTCGCCCTTGGGGCCACGCGCCTCGGGGAAACGCTGCTTGATCGCCGCGATGATCCCCTGGGTCTCGTCGACGCTCAGGGTGGTCTGGGAGATGTAGGCGACCTTCGACGGGTCCGGCAGGTCCAGGGCCAGGACGTCCTCGGGGGTCTCGACCAGGTTGATCGACTCGGGAGCCTGCCCCATCGTGCCGATCACCTCCTGGTGACCCTCGTGGCCGATCAGGATGATGGAGTAGCCCTTGCCGGCGTACTCCAGCGCCTCGTAGTGCACCTTGGTCACCAGCGGGCAGGTGGCGTCGATCTGCTCGAGG
The DNA here is from genome assembly GCA_041633535.1 of Euzebya sp. GTDB lineage: Bacteria > Actinomycetota > Nitriliruptoria > Euzebyales > Euzebyaceae > Euzebya. The sequence goes on from JBFKGB010000018.1 coordinate 6,328, forward strand.
CCCCGTGCCGCGGACCGCTCGCGCACGTCCGGCGGGATGCCGTGTGCGCTGAAGACGATCGGGGCGCCCTCGGGCACCTCGTCCTCGTCCTCGACGAAGATGGCGCCCTTCGACTCGAGGTCGGCCACGACGTGGGTGTTGTGCACGATGGCGTGCCGCACGTAGACGGGCGCCTCGTAGTGGGCCAGCGCGATGTCGACGATCTCGATCGCCCGGTCGACACCCGCGCAGAAGCCCCGGGGGGCGGCCAGCAGGATGGTGCGTGGAACGGTGTCGGTCATCGTCCTCCAGCCTAGCCACGGACGCACGTCACCAACCCCGTCCGGGCACGGCTACGCTCGCCCGGACCACACCCCACAGCCCCTGGAGGCACCGATGGCAAGCTTCACCGTCCTGTACACCAAGCCCGAGGAGAACGCCGAGGCGTTCCTGGAGGAGTACAAGACCGACCACCTCGCGATCGCCGCGAAGTTCCCCAGGATGACCGGGCACACCACCACCGTCTTCACCGGCACCCCGCGTCGCACCGAGGCGCCCTACTACCTGATGTTCCACGGCACCTGGGACTCCATGGACGACCTGATGGCCGCCATGCAGGACCCCAGCCTGATGGAGGCCAGCGGCCACGCGATGGGCATGCTGAAGAAGTACGGCAACTCCGCCGAGATGATCATCGGCGACGAGGCATAGGCCGACCCTGGCAGGGGTCGTCGGGACAGCGAGCGACGGCCCCTACACTCACGGGTCAATGCACATCATCGTCGGAGGCTGCGGCCGAGTCGGAGCCGAGCTGGCGGAGCGCCTGAGCGACGAGGGTCATGACGTCGTCGTCATCGACTCCTCCGAGGAGAGCTTCACCAGGATCGGGACCACGTTCAACGGGGAGTCCCTCGTCGGGGACATCACCGACAAGGAGGTCCTGAGCCGCGCCGGCGTCGAGCGCGCCGACGCGGTGGCCGCCGTCACCCCCTCAGACAACGCCAACCTGATGGCGGTCCAGATCGCCGCCAAGCTCTTCGACGTGCCGCACACCGTGGCACGTCTGTTCAACCCCCAGCGGGAGCCGTCCTACCGGAAGATGGGCGTCCGCTACGTGTCGGAGACGTCGATGGTCGTCGCGGCGATCCGCAACGACGTGCAGCCGGAGTCCTTCCCGGTCCACCTGGCCGACAGCGAGGACGACATCACCGTCGTCGAGGTCGAGGTCACCGGCACCGGTCGTGGCGTCAGCGTCGCCGAGGTCGAGGCCGACGGTGACGCACGGGTCGCCAAGATCATCCGTGGCACCCGCAGCCGGATCCCCCGCATGGACGACCGCTTCCTGACCGGCGACATCGTCGTGTGCGCGGTCCACCGCTCGGGGTCCCGGGCGCTGCGTCGCCTGCTCGTGGGGGTGGAGTGATGTACGCCGTCATCGCCGGCGGCGGCAAGGTCGGACGCGCGATCGCCTCGGACCTGCTGATCGAGGGCCACCAGGTCACGATCATCGAGGAGCTCCCCGAGCGGACCGAGGCGCTGCAGCGGGCCCACGACGTGCTGGTCATCCGCGGGGACGCCACCGACGTGCGGTACCTGCAGCAGGCCCGCCCCGAGCGCGCCGACGTCTTCGTGGCGACCACCCGCAACGACGACATCAACTACGTCGCCTGCCAGCTGGCGAAGATCACCTTCGACATCAAGCGGGTGCTCAGCCGCGTCAACAGCCCCCGGAACGAGGAGCTGTTCCACGCGATGGGCATCGAGGCGGTGTCGACCACGACGCTGATCTCGCGCCTGATCCGTGAGCAGGCCACCGTCGGTGAGCTGATCCACCTGCACACCCTCCGGGCCGGCGAGGTCAACCTGGTCGAGGTCGACGTGCCACCCGACTTCGGTCCCTACCGACGTGACATCTCCGAGCTGCGCCTGCCGCAGGAGTCGGTGCTGGTCTGCGTCTTCCGGGGCGGCTCCACGGTGATCCCCCGCGGCGACACACGGCTGCAGCCCGGCGACCAGGTCATCGCCCTGACCACACCCGAGCTGGAGGGACGCCTGCGCTCAGCGATCCTGGACGCCAGCAGGCCCGGGGACGACCGATGAGCCGACGACCGTGAGGTTCCTGCCCGGCCCCGCGAACCGGCTGCGTCGCGTCGCCACCTCCAACCCCCTGCAGGGTGGCCTCACCGGCATCGCCCTCGTCGCGCTCGCGACCCTCGGGCTGGCGCTCGCCGGCGCCGTCATCTGCCTCGCGGCACTGCTGCTGATCGGCTGAGCCGCCGTGCTGTTCCGTCCCGACGCCGGCGACTTCCGGCTGATCCTGCTGTACACCGCCCGGGTGGTGTTCGGGATCGGCCTGGCCATGGTCGTGCCGCTGCTGGTGTGCCTGGCCTACGGCGAGGTGATGGACGCCTGGAGCTTCCTGCTGACCGGCTCGATCGCGGTGACCGTGGGCCGGCTGGCCGAGATGCGGCTGCAGACCCGCCGCCAGCTGGACGCCAGCCACGCGCTGGCGGCGGTGGCGCTGGCGTGGCTGACCGCCCCGGTGTTCGCCGGCGTCCCGCTGTTCATGAGCGGGCACTACGCCAGCTTCCTGGACGCCTACTTCGAGGGGATGTCGGGCTTCGCCACCATCGGCCTGACCCTGGCCAACGACCTGGACCACATGGCCCGGGGCGTCAACTTCTGGCGCCACTTCATGCAGTTCATCGGTGGCCAGGGGATCGTCGTCATCGTGCTGACGGCGTTCTCGTCGGGCGCGGCGCGCCTGGGCGTGCTCTACACCGGTGAGGGCCGCGAGGACGTCATCCTGCCCAACATCGTGCGGACGGCCCGGTTCATCTGGCGTGTCGCGCTGATCTACTCCCTGATCGGCACAGGGCTGCTGTGGGTCAGCGTCGTCGCCGCCGGACTGCCGGTCCTGGACGGGCTGTACCACGCCGGCAACCTGTTCATGGCGGCGTTCGACACCGGTGGGTTCGCAACCCAGTCCACGTCGGTCGCCTTCTACCGGTCGCAGGCCGTCGAGGTGGTCCTGATGGTCATCATGACGGCGGGGGCGTTCAGCTTCGCGCTGCACTACCAGCTGTGGCAGGGCCGCCGGGACGTGCTGGTCCGCAACACCGAGACGCGCACGATCGCGGTGTCGACGCTGGTGATGCTCGGGATCATGGCCATCGGGCTGGTCCGGACCGGCACCTTCGACGCCTTCGGCCCGCTGTACCGCCACGCCCTGTTCAACACCATCAGCGCACACACCACCACCGGGCTGGGCACCGTCCCCGGGCGGATGTTCGTGACCGACTGGGGGGCCCTGGCCCCGGGCGTGCTGGTCGCCGCCATGGCCATCGGCGGGATGGCAGGGTCCACGGCCGGTGGCATCAAGGGCATCCGCCTGGGGCTGATCCTCAAGGGCCTCCGCAGCGACATCCGCAAGGTGCTGCTGCCCGAGAACGCCGTCGTCATCGAGACCTACCACACCAGCAGCCGTCAGATCCTGCGGGCCTCGCAGGTCCGCGACGCGGCGCTGTTCCTGCTGCTGTGGCTGGTGCTGTACCTGTCCGGCGCCCTGCTCGGGCTGTTCTACGGCTACCCGCTGGAGCTGTCGCTGTTCGAGTCCACGGCCGCCGCCAGCTCCGGCGGGCTCAGCATCGGCATGGTCCGGCCGGACCTGGAGACGCCGCTGAAGGTCGCCTACATCCTGCAGATGGTCGTCGGTCGTCTGGAGTTCATCAGCATCTTCGCGCTGGTCGGCTACGTCATGAGCGTCGTGAGGGGGAAGGTGTGAGCCCCGAACGCACCCCGGTCCCCCGCCTGACCGTGACCGGCTACGCCCTGGTGGGCCTGCTGCTGCTGATCGGGCTGATCGCGCTGAGTGACGCCCTGCGGCTGGAGCACCCGGCCACCGGCCCGCTGACCCCCGAGGTGGCCGAGGAGGACATCGACCCCCTGCGCGAGGAGGTCCCCTGCCCGGTGGCCGCCGGGCGGGAGGGCACCGACCGCGAGCAGGCCACCACGCTGCCGGCGCTGCCGCAGGAGGTGACCTCCAACCAGCTGTACGACTGCCCGCAGTTCTACGACGGCCAGACGATCCTGTACACCGGCGAGGTCGTCGGCGCCCTGCTGGCGCGCGACCACGGGGTGTGGTCCCAGCTGAACGACGACGTGTACGGCGACGTCGGCGCCCCCCTCCCCACCCACCGTGACTTCCGGGGCGGCAACGCCGGCGTCGGGGTGCTGCTGCCCGCCGACATCGCCGCGACCGTCGGGGTCGTCGGCGGCCCCGGGTTCCACGGCGACGTGCTGCGCGTCACGGGACGGTTCCAGCGGGTCGACGAGGCCACCGGCGAGGTCGCGATCATCCGCGTCGCCTCCGCCGAGCTGGTGCAGGAGGGGCGGGCGCTGGAGGTCCCGGACTCGCCCGCGCGTCCGGTGGTGGCCAGCATCGCGGCCCTCATCGCCCTCGCCGTGACCGTGGTCGAACGCCGCAGCCGGACCCGACGATGAACCGCGGCACGCACGCATGACCCTCGCGTTCAGGCCGGGCGTGCGGGACCTCTCCAACGTCGCGGTCCTGGTCAGCCGGGCGATCGCGGTGGTCTCCGCCGCGATGCTGGTGCCCGCGGCGTTCGGGCTGGCGCTGGGCGAGACGGCCTCGGCCGCCGCGCTGGTGGTGGGCGCCTGCATCGGGCTGTCGCTGGCCGCCGTCGCCGCGATGACCCTGCCCGACCTGGGCGAGATCGGCTGGGGTGACGGGATGGTCGCCTCGGGCCTGACCTGGCTGTTCGCGCCCCTGGTGTGCGCGGTGCCGCTGTTCCTCTCCGGCCACTTCGACAGCTTCCTGGACGCCTACTTCGACGCCATGTCGGGGCTGACGTGCGCCGGTCTGAGCGTCCTGCAGGACCTGGACCACCTGCCCGACTCGATGAACCTGTGGCGCCACGTGATGCACTTCCTGGGCGGGCAGGGGATCGTCCTGGTGGTCCTGACCTTCTTCGCCGGCGGGGGCGGGGCGGTCGGCATGTACGCCGGCGAGGGACGCGAGGACAAGATCCTGCCCAACGTCCGCCGGACCGCACGGTTCATCTGGCGGGCCTCGCTGGTCTACTTCGTCATCGGCTCGACCGCCCTCACCATCGCGCTGGCAGCAGCCGGGATGGACCTGGCGTCCTCGGTCTTCCACGCCGTCAACCTGTTCATGGCCGCCTTCGACACCGGGGGCTTCTCACCCCGGTCCTCCTCCATCGGCTACTACCACTCCGCCCCGGTCGAGGCCGTCCTCATCGTGCTGATGGTGGCCGGCGCCCTCAGCTTCGCCCTGCACTACCGGCTGTGGCAGGGCGGGGCCCGCGAGCTGCTCCGCAACATCGAGACCCGCGTCCTGGCGGTCACCTCGACCGCGTTCCTGGTGATGATGGCGATCGGGCTGGTCGGGGACGGGGTGTACACCGACCTGACCTCGCTCCTCCGGCGCAGCCTGTTCCAGCTGGTCAGCGCGCACTCGGGAGCGGGCTTCGCCTCGGTCCCCGGCGTGCTGTTCTCCAGCGGGTGGGGGCTGCTGGCGCCCGGCGCGCTGATCCTGGCCATGACCGTCGGGGGCATGTCGGGGTCGACCACGGGTGGGATCAAGGCGATCCGCATCGGCCTGGTCGCCAAGATGCTGGGCGTCATCAGTCGCCAGTCCTCGCTGCCCCGCGACGCCCACGTCGTGACCAGCTACCACCACATGCAGCGGCAGGACTTCTCAAGCGACGCCGCACGCGCCGCCACCACGGTGCTGCTGCTGTTCCTGTTCCTCTACTTCTCCGGCACCGCCATGGGGCTGCTGTACGGCTTCCCGCTGGAGGAGTCCCTGTTCGAGTCGACGTCGGCGGCGGCCGGCGTCGGCCTCAGCGTCGGGATCACCGCCCCGTCGATGCCGGACGGGCTGATGCTGACCTACATCGCACAGATGTACCTGGGGCGGCTGGAGTTCATCTCGGCCCTGGCCCTGGCCGGCTACGTCGGCGCGATGGTGCGGGGACGGGTCTGATGACCGGCTGGGACCGGGACGCCCCCGGACGGCGGTTCGGCGTGACGGTGGTCGTCACCGTCGTGCTGGCCTGGGCGGGGCTGGCCGCCGGCCTGACGCTGCTCCTCCCCGCCACGGGCGACCCCGCGCTGCTGCAGCCACCGCTGGCGGACCCGCTGGTGGCGACCAGCACCTGTGAGGAGCCGCAGCGCACGCGGACACCGGTGCCGGCCAGATCCGGCCTGGTGCTGAGCTGCCCCGAGCAGTTCGACGGTCGGTTCGTGGTCATCGAGGGCGAGACGATCGGCGACACCTTCGACGGTCCGGACGGGCGGCTGTGGGTGCAGGTCAACGACGACGCCTACGCCACCGCCGGCCCCCTCAGCAGCACCGGTCGGCTGACGGGCACCAACAGCGGCCTGGCGGTCCTGCTGCCGCGCGGTCACGTCCCGGGTGAGCTGGGCGGTCCGGGTGTCAGCGGCGACGTCGTCAGGGTCATCGGCGTCTTCCAGGCCGCGTCGCCCGCCGACCAGGGCGGCCCGGCGGTGATCGCCGAGGCGGTGGTGACCCGGCGTGCAGGCGGCCACGTGGGGCACGCCGCGCCCGGACGGCTGGGCGTGGCCGCGGTGGTCGGCGTGGTGGTGACGGCCCTGCTGCTGGCAGGCGCCGCCGGCGTCAGACGGCGCCGGCAGCTGGCATGACCCGCTTCCTCACTCGAGGGTGCCCAGCGACCGGGCCTGTCCGGCCTTGTCACGACGACCCGCGACCAGGGAGGAGGGACACAGCTCCTCCACCACGCAGGCCCCACAGCGGGGCCGCAGCGCGTCGCACACCCGGCGGCCGTGCAGGATGATCACCAGGCTCGCCGGACCGTGGTCGGCCTTGTCGAACAGCCGGACCAGGTCCTTCTCGATCTTCACGGGGTCGTCGTGGCGGGTGAAGCCGAACCGCTTCGACAGCCGCGTCACGTGGGTGTCCACCGCGATGCCGGCATCGGGGTCGGCCTGCAGGACCTCGGGGGCAGCACCGGCCAGCACGACGTTGGCCGTCTTGCGGGCCACGCCCGGCAGCGTCACCAGGTCGGCCATCCGCAGCGGCACCTCACCGTCGAAGCGCTCGATCAGGGCCTGACAGATCCCGCGGATCGACTTCGTCTTCTGGCGGTAGAAGCCGCTGGAGCGGATGTCGGTCTGCAGCTCCTCCTCCGGCACGCTCAGGTAGTCCTCAGGGGTGCGGTACTTCACGAACAGCGTCTTCGTGATCTGGTTGATCATCACGTCGGTGGACTGCGCCGACATGACCGTGGCGATCAGCAGCTCGAAGGGCGTGGTGAAGTCCAGCTCGATGACGCCACCCTCGTACTCCTGCATGAGGGTGGCCAGGATCACCGGTGCCCGCAGGGTCTTCCCGCTGTCGCGGTCCAGCGGACGTCCGGTGGGTGAGGGGGATGCAGCCATCGAGGCGGCAGGTTAGCCGCCCAGCGCGCTGGCCAGCGACGTCGCGGCCGGGGTGCCGAAGCGCTCGACCGGGTCGAGCGCCTGGGACCGCACCTCGTCGGACACCTGCAGCAGGAACAGCCCGTCGTAGGCGTTGACCGCCACGACGCCGTCGCGGAACCAGGGGTAGTTGGACCAGGTGCCGACGAAGCTCGCCGCGTCGCTGTCCGGGAAGACGTCGAAGAAGGCGATCTCCTCCAGCGTCGGGGTGCCCTCGTAGAGGCCCTCGGTGTCCAGGATGCGCAGGCCGGCGGCGTAGTTGGACTGGTACAGCAGCCCGTCACGGGTGTACATGTTGTGGTCGATCGCGGGGGTCGGGCCGAAGTGCTCGACGGGCACCTGGGGCAGCGACAACGACTCGGAGAAGTCGAAGATCATCGTGCGGGTGCCGAAGCCGAAGCGCTGCTCGTCGGTCTCGTCGCCCAGCAGGAAGAACCGGTGGTCCTCCGTCAGCCAGCCCTGGTGGACGTAGCTGGAGCGGGCGTAGGGGAAGATCCCGACGCGGACCGGTGCCTCGGCGTCGGTGACGTCGACGACCGACAGCCACTGCTCGTTGGCGCCGAAGCACAGCTCACGGCCCTGGTAGGCCGCGACGGGCCCGCGGTAGGTCACGCACTGGGCGTCGTGGACGTACAGGTCCTCGGTGTAGCACCCGCCGAACGCCGGCGCGGCCGGGTCGGTGATGTCGACACGGTGCAGACCACCCCGGTCGCACAGCACGTCGGTGACCACGTCGTCCTGGTCGCCGACGCTGCCGACGATGAACGCCGAGCCGGTGTCGGGGTTGATGACCATGTTGTGGGAGTTGTTGGACTGCTGCAGGTACAGCGCCACCTCGTCGAACTCGGTGTAGGTCCCCTCCTGGGCGGCGTCCAGCAGGGTCAGGTCGAAGACCTGCATGCCGTGGTCGCTGGCCTCGGCGACGATGTAGGCGTGGTCCTGGTAGACCTTGATGTCCTTCCAGACGCTGAAGGAGGAGCCGCGGTTGGGCAGCTCACCCAGGTAGGCCAGGTCGGGCAGGCCGCCCTCGCCCTCAACGATCCGGAAGAACGCGGTGGCGTTGGTCTTGCCCATCAGCACGTACTCGTGCCCCGTCGTCGGTGAGGTCCAGCCCCACACGTCGGAGCCCTCGCCGCGGAAGCCGTTGGCGTCGCCGTAGGAGCTGTTGTCCAGGCTGTCCACCGGGATGTAGCGCAGCAGGTCCACACCGTCACAGTCGAACAGGTCCGCAGCCACACCGTCGACGCACGCGGCGGCGCCCAGCGGCTCGGTGATCGAGCTGAGGATCTGCGAGGGCGTCCCCAGCATCGCCGCGGCCTTGTGGTCGTGCGCCCGCAGCTCCTCGGCGGTGAACAGCATCGCGCGGGCGTCGCTGAAGCCGAGGGTGCCGAGCACCAGCGCCAGGATCAGCAGGGCGTTGAGTCGGGCAGGACGTGGGAGGGAGGACACCGGGGACTCCGAGGAGGGGGGACGGTCGGTACACGGGTGACTTCGTCACCCACGCCCCGATGTCCTGCCCTGCCGGTCGTGCTCGGGCCGGTCCCGGTCAGCCGGTCCTGGTCAGCCGGTCCTGGTCTGCCGGTCCTGGTCAGCTGATGCCACCGTCGACGGGCAGCTCGACGGTGAACGTGGACCCCTCGCCCAGGACGCTGGCGACGGTGATCGTGCCCTGGTGACGCTCGACCGCGTGGCGGATCAGGGACAGGCCCAGGCCGGTGCCACCCGCCGCCCGGCTGCGGGCCTTGTCGACGCGGTAGAACCGCTCGAAGATGCGGTCCTGGTCGCTCTCGGGGATGCCGATGCCACTGTCGGCCACCTCGATGAACGCCAGCGGGCCCCGCCGTCCCACCGACACGACCACGTGACCGCCGGGGCGGTTGTACTGGACCGCGTTGTGGATCAGGTTCCCGACGACCAGCTTCAGGTCCTCCGGTATCCCGACGACGGTCGCCTGGCCGTCGCCCGACATCATCACCTCGACCTGCTGCTGCTCGGCGACCACGCCCAGCCGTTCGATCTGCTGCTGGCACAGCGCGTCCAGGTCGACCGGCTGGCGGACCCGGTCGTCGGCGTCCTCCTCCAGGCGGGCCAGGTCCAGCAGGTCCCGCACCAGGTTGGACAGACGGGTCGCCTCCAGCTGGATCCGCTCGACCATCTGCCGGGCACGGTCGGGGTCACGGGCCAGCGCCAGGTGCAGCGAGTCGGCCAGGGCACGCATCCCCGTCACCGGGGTCTTCAGCTCGTGGGAGGCGTTGGCGACGAAGTCGCGCCGCATCGCCTCGACCCGCTGCAGGCTGGTCAGGTCGGTGACGATGAGGGCCGTCTCGTCATCGCCCGTGCGCGTGGCGCGCGCCATCAGCTCGAGGTCGTCGCGCTGCACCTGCACGGTGACGGGCTCGTTGGTCTCGGCGGTCTCGGCGAGGGCCTGCACCAGGTCCGGCACGCCGAGCGTCCGCACGGGGCTCAGACCGATGAATTCGGTCAGCTCGAACAGCTCGACGGCCGCCGGGTTGGCGTACACCAGCCCCTCGGTGTCGAACAGCAGCACAGCGGTCGGGAGGGCGTCCAGCAGCCGCCCGACACGGGCCCGCTCGGCACGCAGCGCGTCGAAGCGGTCGCGCAGGACCTGGGCCACGTCGTTCAGGGCCTGGACGAGCCGCTGCCACTCCCTGCCACCCTCCATCTCCAGCAGCGGCGGGCGGCTGAGGTCCGAGGCGAAGGCCACCACCTGGTCGGCGACGTGGTTCAGCCGGTCCTCCTCGACACGGTTGACCAGGCTGTCGGCGACCGCGGCGACCACCGCGACGACGACCAGCACCGCCAGCAGGTAGCCGGGCAGCAGCGCGCCCGCCAGCGCCGCCAGGACCGCCATCGCCGGCATCGTCAGCCGGGTACGCCGCAGCATCCGTCCCTCCACCGTCGCGACCACGCCGGCCGCCGGACGGCGGTCAGTCGCTGAACTTGTACCCCACGCCGCGGACCGTGACGACCAGCTCGGGCGAGCGGGGGTCGACCTCGATCCGGCCGCGGATGCGCTTGATGTGCACGTCCAGCGTCTTGGTGTCGCCGACGTAGTCCGCGCCCCAGATCCGGTCGATGATGAGGTCGCGGGTCATGACGCGGCCGGCGTTGCGCAGCAGCAGCTCCAGCAGCGCGAACTCCTTGGGGGGCAGCTCGACGAGCTCGCCGCGGACGCTGACCTCGTGCCGCTCGGGGTCCAGACGGACCCCGCGGACCTCCTGGGGTGCGTCCATGTCCGGGACGTCCCAGTCACCACCGCGACGCAGGACCGCACGGACGCGTGCCGTCAGCTCACGCATCGAGAACGGCTTGGTCATGTAGTCGTCGGCGCCCAGCTCCAGCCCCACGACCTTGTCGATCTCGGAGTCCTTGGCCGTCAGCATGATGATGGGGACCGCGGAGGTGCCCCGCAGGTGCTTGCAGACCTCCGTCCCCGACATGCCGGGCAGCATCAGGTCCAGCAGCACCATGTCCGGCCGTTCGCGGTCGAACAGCTCCAGGCTGCGGCGGCCGTCGCCGACGGCGACCACGTCGAACCCCTCGGCGGTCAGCCCGAACTCCAGGGCCTCGCGGATGGCGGGCTCGTCCTCTACGACCATGATCTTGGGCATCGGTCGTCAGGGTACGTGGTGACCGACACGGTCAGCCCTCGACCGGCACCGGTTCAACGAACGTTCACCGGCTCGTGACGTCCCCGTCGGCCCCGCGACGGTCCCGTGGCCGTGGATGGGGCTCGGCGGTGATGGCGGACCGCGGGCGTAGGGTGCACGATCAGGGTAGGACTCTGGTGGAGGGAGGTGAGCTGATGGAACCGGTGAGGATGTTGCGGGCGGACTTCCGCAGCTCGCTGACGGCACTGGAGGACGACGTCCTGCTGGTGGGGCGACAGGTCGAGCAGCTGGTGCTGACCGCGATGCAGGCCCTGGAGACGACGTCGCCGGCGCTGACCCGCGAGGTGCTGACGGCCGACGACGCCGTGGACCTCGAGGTCCACCGGCTGGAGGAGCAGGTCCTGTCGCTGCTGACGCTGCAGGGCCCGGTGGCCGACGACCTGCGGCTGCTGCTGTCGTTGCAGAAGGTCTGCAGCTCGATCGAGCGCATCGGCGACGGCTGCGTGAACATCGCGCGGCTGGGCGCGGACCTGCACGGCATCGACGGCGGGTCCGAGGAGCTGATGGCCCAGATGCACGAGCTGGGCCGACGGGCCCAGCGCGCCGTGCGGACGGGCCTGGACGACTTCGGTCGGCGACGCACCTCCACCGAACGGCTCGAGAAGGTCGAGGACCAGATCGACCTGCTGCACGACGGCCTGACCGCCCGCCTGATCGACCACGCGACCCTCGGCCGCGCCCAGACCACGTGGGCCGTGCGGATGGTGCTGGCCTCCCGTCACCTGGAGCGGATCGGCGACCACGCCGTGAAGATCGCGGGCGAGGGCGCGTTCGTCACGACGGGCCGGCGCCCCCTCCCCCGCTCACACGGCTAGCGGCACCGGCCCCCGCTCACACGGCTGACGG
>JBFKGB010000019.1:0-18225 GCA_041633535.1 Euzebya sp.
GTCGAGGATCCCGCCGACCGCGTCGACGGCGATCGCGGCCACCAGGGCGGCGATGGCCGGGTCCAGGCCGGCCACGATGGTCGTCGCCGACGCCCGGTCCTCGACGCCTGCGGTGATCGCGTCCAGCAGGTCGATCAGCGCGGCACCCTGCTCGTCGTCAGCGGCGTCCACCGTCGACCCGTCCAGGGCGGCGTTCACGGCGGTCAGCACCGTGGTGATGACCCCCTGGGTCGACGGCGAGACGCGGTCCCCGGCCGGCCCGACAAGGCGGATGACTGCGTCCTGCACGTCGGTCGGCAGGGTGGACAGGGCGGCCTGGAGCTGCTGCTCGGCGGTCGATGAGCCTGCTGCGGCGAAGGCGGCAGCGCACTCGTCGCTCTCGTCGATCGTGCCGTCCTCGTCGTTGTCGATGCCGTCGCTGCACAGGTCCGAGTCGGGTGCCTCCTCGTTGCCGGTCACCCCGAGGAGTCCCAGGACCTGACCGACCAGGCCAGGGCCGGCCTCGCCGGCGCCGGGCAGGATCTGCTCGACCAGGGAGCGGATCTGCTCGAACACGGGACCGAGCGCGGCCTCGAGGCCACCGCCGGTCAGCTGGTTGGCCTCGTCCAGGGACCCGACCATCATCAGGGCGACCGTCTCACAGGCGAGGAAGTCGACGAAGCTGTTGCACACGACGGGCTGGTTGGACAGCCGCAGGGCGTTGGACAGCACACCGTCGGCGATGAAGGACAGGGTCTCGGGCGGCAGCAGCGGGCCGTCGGCCAGGATCACGGGGGACTGGTACACGGCACCGTGGGCTGCGGCGGCGAAGCCTGCGGCCCACAGGGGACGGTCGTCGGAGCCGCCCTGGGTCAGGATGAGCCGGTTGGCGTCGGAGGCGTCGAAGATGTCCATCTGGTTGGCGATCTTGATGGAGGTGTCCCAGCGGTTGACACCGGAGACGCGGTTGACGGTGATGCCCATGTCCAGCAGGGCCTGCTCGACGGCTGCGCCGATCGCCAGCTCGCCGCCGATGATCGTGACGGTGCTGACGTCGGCGGACTGCAGGTAGGCCAGCGTGGCCGGGTGCAGGTAGTCGGTGGTCGTCAGCAGGGACGGGATGCCCAGCGAGGAGGCGAACGGACCGGCGGACAGCGCGTCGGCGTAGGCCTGCGACTGGTCGGCGCCCGCAGCGGGGTAGGCCCGCATGAGGGCCACGTGGTCGGCCTGGGGGGCGAGCCCGGCGGCCAGGTCGGCAGCCGTCTCGATGCGCGACGGACCGCCGAAGCGCTCGACGTTGTCGGCCCCGTACCGCTGGACCAGCTGGGCCTCGACCGTCTCGTCGATCGCCAGGACCGAGCCGAGGATGGTCACGCGGGTGACGCCGAGCTCGTCGAGGGCGGCGCTCGTGCGGTCGTCGATGGCGCCTGTCTGGGTCAGCAGCAGCGGTGCACCGGCCAGGCCCTGACCTGCGACCGAGGACAGGGTGTCGGCGAAGACGTCGTCACGACCGATGAAGGCGTGGCTGCTGCCGTCCTGGAAGGTGATGCGGCTGAGGGCGATCGCGGCGTCGACGGCGTCCTCACCGCACAGCGTGATGGCGTTGTCCAGCGGCACGCCCTCGTCCCCGTTCAGCTGGCAGGCCAGGTCGCCGAGCGGGCCGGTGATCTCGCTGACCAGGTCCTCCAGCGGGGACAGGACGTCCCCGACGGTCCCCGGTGGGGGCAGGGGCAGCGTCTGGGCGGCGGCCGGGGTCACCGGCAACGCCACCAGCATGGCGGACGCCACGAGCGCGGCAAGACGGTTCGAACGTGTCATCATCGTGGGGGCTTCCTCCTGTGTGAGGCGGCCTCTCCCAGCCGCCGATGTGTGCAGGTGCGCCCACCCGTGCCTGACAATGTGACCGCGCTGCTGCTCCTTGACGATCGGCCGCGCCCCGCGGTGCCTTAGCTGATGCAGGAAGATCCGGCCGCGACACCGACGACCGCCCTGGTCACAGGCGTTCGGCGACGCCCGTCGGCAGGGCGTAGTTCGTCCGCAGCCAGTCACGGCCGTCGCTGCGGAACCCTGCGCACTCGCGCTGGACCATCAGCGCCCAGGCGGCGTCGCGGACCGCGGTCAGGGCGGTGGCGACCTGCGCCTCGTCGGCGGCGCCGACCTCCAGCAGCAGACGGTGGGTGTCGATCGCCTCGTCCAGCTTGCGACCGGCCCGGCCCAGCGCGTTGGCCCGCTCCTCGGCCAGCGCACCCTCCACGACCTTGTGGAACCCCATCGAGCTGCGGATCGGTCGGCCGTGGTGACGCATCCCCCGACGATACGCGCGGGTCCCTCGGATCTCAGGTGTCACACGAGCCGACGCAGCGGACGTCAGACGGTGACCACCGCGCCGCGCCAGTCGCCGCCGCGCCGCAGCAGCGGCAGCAGGTCGTCGGGGTCGGAGGTGATGACGTAGTGGGCGCGGTGACGCAGCGCCGCCTCGGCGACGACCGCGTCGGCAGCCGACACATCAAGACCGTGGCGCAGCGCTGCGGCCCGCCGCGCGTGCTCCAGCGGCAGCGCGGACTCGACCTGGATCCCCGCCAGCGCCCGGTCCACCGGACCGTCGACGCCGTCCAGGGCCTCGACCGTGACCACCGAGGGCACGACCACCCGACCCGCACCATGGCGACGCAGCACCTCCATCACGGCCAGGAGATGGCGCGGCGGGACCGGCTGGGCCCAGGCCCGCAGGCCCGCGCCGTCCAGCACGACCGTGACGCTCACAGCTGCACGTCGGCCCGTGCTGCGGCTGCCGCGATCTCCGCCTCGCCGGGGGCGGCCTCGGGATGCCGGGCGTACAGCCCGTCAAGGCGCATGCCCACGACCCGGGCCTGCAGCACGTCCTCCAGCGCCTGGGCGGCGACGACGGACACCGAGTCGATCAGCCCCTCGTCGGCGAGCAGGCGCAGGGCCTCGGCGAGGGGTGCGGGCAGCGTGACCGAGACGGGCTTGGTGGGGGCGCCGGCCCGGGTCTGCTCCAGGGCGCGGGTCAGGCGATCCAGCAGGTCGTCGGGGGCAGCCATGCCGATTATCGTATGCCGTATACGACAGGCGGGCCAGGTATGGGTAGGATCAGCGGCACCAGACACCCCAGAGGAGCGACCACACGTGAGCATCAACAGCTTCGGCGCGAAGCAGACGCTGACCGTCGGTGACACCGACTACGAGATCTTCAGCCTGGCCGAGGTCGACACCGACCTGGCCGCGCTGCCCTACTCCATCCGCATCCTGCTGGAGAACCTGCTCCGCAACGAGGACGGTGAGAACATCACCGCCGACGACATCCGGGCCATCGCCACCTACGACCCCTCCGTCGCACCCACCGAGGAGATCCTGTTCACGCCCGCCCGCGTGCTGCTGCAGGACTTCACCGGTGTCCCCGCGGTCGTGGACCTGGCGGTCATGCGTGACGCCGTCGCCGACCTGGGTGGCGACCCCGGCGTCATCAACCCCCGCGTCCCCGTGGACCTGGTCATCGACCACTCCATCCAGGTGGACTCCTTCGCCGTCGCCGACGCCTTCCAGCGCAACGCCGACATCGAGTTCGAGCGGAACTACGAGCGCTACCAGTTCCTGCGCTGGGGCCAGACCGCCTTCGACAACTTCCGCGTCGTCCCGCCGAACACCGGCATCGTGCACCAGGTGAACCTGGAGTACCTGGGTCAGGTCGTCTTCCGCAACGCCGCGACCGGTCAGGCCTACCCCGACTCGCTTGTCGGCACCGACTCCCACACCCCGATGATCAACGGCCTGGGCGTCGTCGGTTGGGGCGTGGGTGGCATCGAGGCCGAGGCCGCGATGCTGGGCCAGCCCATCTCGATGCTGATCCCGCAGGTCGTCGGCTTCGAGCTGACCGGTGCCCTCGCCGAGGGTGCGACCGCCACCGACATGGTGCTGACCGTCACCGAGATGCTGCGCGAGAAGGGCGTCGTCGGGAAGTTCGTGGAGTTCTTCGGTGAGGGCGTCAGCAGCGTGCCGATCCCCGACCGCGCGACCCTGGGCAACATGAGCCCCGAGTTCGGATCGACCATCTCGATCTTCCCGATCGACGACAAGACGCTCGAGTACATGCGGTTCACCGGTCGTGATGAGGACCAGATCGCCCTGACCGAGGCGTACGCCAAGGCCCAGGGGCTGTGGCACGACCCGGCCAACCGTCCGACCTACACCGACACGCTGACCCTGGACCTGTCCACGGTCGTGCCGTCCCTGGCCGGCCCGACCCGCCCCCAGGACCGTGTGGCGCTGACCGACGCCAAGCGCGGACTGCGCGAGGTCCTGCCGCAGTGGACCGGCGACGTCCACGACGACGACGCCAACCAGGCGGGTCTGGAGAGCTTCCCGGCCTCGGACGCCCCGACCACCAGCGGGCAGGACAACGACCAGGAGCCGCACCACGTCTCGGGCGGGGCCACCGACCAGATGCCGGACCGGGTCTCCAAGCCCTCGCACGTGTCGATGGCCAACGGTGAGGAGTTCGACCTCGACCACGGCGATGTCGTGATCGCGGCGATCACCTCCTGCACCAACACCTCCAACCCCAGCGTCATGATCGCGGCCGGTCTGCTGGCCAGGAACGCCGTCGAGAAGGGCCTGACCCGCAAGCCGTGGGTCAAGACCTCCCTGGCGCCGGGCTCCAAGGTCGTGACCGACTACTACGACCGTGCGGGCCTGACGCCGTACCTGGAGAAGCTGGGCTTCAACCTGGTCGGCTACGGCTGCACGACCTGCATCGGCAACTCCGGCCCGCTGCCGGCCGAGATCAGCAAGGTCATCCACGACGAGAACCTGGCCGCGGTCAGCGTCCTGTCCGGCAACCGCAACTTCGAGGGCCGCATCGGCCCCGACGTGAAGCTGAACTACCTGATGTCGCCGCCGCTGGTCGTCGCCTACGCGATCGCCGGCACGATGGACATCGACCTGTACAACGAGCCGATCGGCACCGACGCCGACGGCAACGACGTGATGATGGCCGACGTGTGGCCGACCAACGCCCAGATCGCCGAGGTCGTCGGCGACGCCGTGCAGCGAGAGCAGTTCGTGCAGCGGTACGCCGACGTCTTCACCGGTGACGAGCGCTGGCAGAACGTCCCGGTCAGCGGTGGTGACCGCTTCGAGTGGAGCGACGAGTCCACCTACATCCAGAAGCCGACGTTCTTCGACGGGATGGGTCCTGACCCCGACGAGCTGTCCGACATCGTCGGCGCCCGGGTCCTGGTCAAGGTCGCGGACTCCGTGACCACCGACCACATCTCACCCGCCGGTGCCATCAAGAAGGACTCGCCCGCCGGGGCCTACCTGATGGAGAAGGGCGTCGAGGCACGCGACTTCAACTCCTACGGGTCCCGTCGTGGGAACCACGAGGTGATGATGCGTGGGACCTTCGGCAACATCCGGCTGCGCAACCAGATGGCGCCCGGCACCGAGGGTGGCTACACCCGCAAGGTGACCGACGAGGGTCCGGGCGAGGTCACCTCGATCTACGAGGCGTCCATGTCCTACCAGGCCGAGGGCACCCCCCTGATCGTCCTGACCGGTGAGGAGTACGGCACCGGGTCCTCCCGTGACTGGGCGGCGAAGGGCACGATCCTGCTGGGCGTCAAGGCCGTCATCGCCAAGTCCTACGAGCGCATCCACCGTTCGAACCTGATCGGCATGGGCGTCCTGCCCCTGCAGTTCAAGGACGGCGAGGGGCACGAGGAGCTGGGCCTGACCGGTGAGGAGGAGTTCTCGATCACCGGCATCACCGGCGGCGCCGACGGCAGGGTGCCGGACGAGGTCACGGTGACCGCCACGACCGGGTCCGAGACGAAGACCTTCACCGTCGACGTCCGTCTGGACACCCCCAACGAGCAGGAGTACTACCGCCACGGCGGGATCCTGCACTACGTCCTGCGCCAGCTGGCCACCAGCTAGCGTCCCCGCACACCGACGGCCGGTCCCACAGGGGCCGGCCGTCTGCATTGCCGCCACAAGGTCACCTTGGGTGCGGTGGACCTTGCGGTTTGTGATGACCGTGGGGCGGGCATGGCTCTTCCATGCCACCGCTGAACGATCACCCCTTGGTGCGACGCGTCGGCCTGGGACGCGTCCTGTCGCTGGCCGCGGCCGAGGTCGACATCGACGACGCGCTGGCCCGCCAGCTGGACCAGATCGACGAGGTCGAGCTGCTGGACGCCCTCATCGCCCTGGAGGGCGAGGGCAGGCGATAGGGTCACGGGCATGAGCGTCATCGTCCTGGACGTCAACGAGACCATGCTGGACCTGTCGGGTCTCGACGACCCGTTCGCCGAGGTCTTCGGCGACCGCGGACCCGAGGTGAAGCGGCTGTGGTTCGCCCGCCTGCTGCACACCTCCGTCGTCATGACGGTCCTCGGCACCTGGCAGGACTTCGGTGTCGTCGGGGCCGCGGTGCTGACCGACGTCGCGACGTCCCTGGACCTGCCCGTCGACGATGCCCAGGTCAGCCGCATCGTGGGCACCATGCGCCACCTCGAGGCGTACCCGGACGTCCGTCCGGGCCTGACGGCGTTGCGGGCGGCCGGCCACGACCTGGTCGCCCTCACCAACTCGGGACAGCCCACGGCCGAGGCCCAGCTCGCCGCGGCGGGCATCGACGACCTGTTCGACCGAATCATCAGCGTCGACGCGGTCCTGGCGTTCAAGCCCGACCAGGCGGTCTACACGCACTGCCGTGAGGAGATGGGCGCGCCGGCGTCGGCCATGGTGCTGGTCGCCGCGCACGACTGGGACTGTTCGGGGGCGATGCGTGCAGGCTGGCGCGCCGCCCACGTCGACCGGCCGGGCCGGACCTACAACCCGCTGCTGCAGGCACCCACGTGGCGGGGTGCCGACCTGACCGCCGTGGCCGAGGTGCTGCTCGCCGACCTGCCCTGACGCCCTACAGCCAGTGGGTGCGGCCCGCGCGCGGTGCCGGTCCGTAGGCACGGCTGACGCGGCTGCGGTTGCGGGGGTGGCCGAGGGTCAGGATGGCACCGGTGGTCGGGGTCGGGGCCGCGACACCCATGGCACGGACCGGGGCAGGGGCGGCCAGGGGTGCCAGCGCCTGGGCCGCACGGCGCTCGCCGTAGATGCGACGCAGCTGCTCGGCCGCCTCCACGGTCCCGATCGCCAGCGTCAGGCCCTCGGCCACGGCGACGATCTGCTCGTCGGAGTGCAGTGCGGGGGTGGTGGTGGCCATGGCGGGGTGTCCGTGTCGGTCGGTGGCGTGCGGTCACAGAGCGCAACGACCGTCCGGGACGGGCGTGACGGTGGATGATGGGAACCCTCCGCCCGGACGCGGCGTCAGAGCACGTGACCGATGAAGCCCACCGACCCCTGGGACCACAGATGCGACGCCTCCTCGCTGTCGTCTGCGTGATGACGATGACCCTGACCGCCTGCAGCCGGACGAACGACCCCGTCCCGACGGGGCTGGACGACACGGCGCCGGGCACCACCGACGACGCCGCAGCGTCCGACGGGACCCGTCGGATGCTGCGGCCCTTCGACTCCTGTGATGCGCTGCTGCGCTACTACATCGACGGGGCGTCGGACCTGGTCGGGCCCTACGGCCTGGGTGGCGGGTTCGGCGGCGGGGTCGTGCTGGAGGAGGCCATGGCGGCGTCGGCCGACAACGCCGGCGGGGACCAGGTCGCCGCCACGGCCGGGGCCCGCCAGGACGTCAGCGGCACCAACACCCAGGAGGCGGGGGTGGACGAGCCCGACCTGGTCAAGACCAACGGCGACGTCATCGTCACCTCGGTCACGGGGCGGGTCCAGGTCGTCTCGGTCGCCACCGGCGAGGTCGTCTCGACGATCCCGCTGCCGCGCGACGTGTACAGCGCCGAGCTGCTGCTGGCGGGCACGGACCTGCTGGTGCTGTCAACCGGCGGCGCGCCCGGTGTCGTCGGGCCGGCCGACCGGATCCAGGCGTTCGCCCCGACCCGCACCACCGTCACCCGCGTCGACCTGCGCGACCCCGCCGCGCCCGTCGTCGGCGGATCCATCCGCATGGAGGGCGCCTACCGCTCGGCACGCATGATCGACGGCACCGTCCGGTTCGTCATGGTCTCGGAGCCCACCGGCCTGTCCTTCGTCCAGCCGACCGACGGCGGGCTGACCGCCGAGGCCGCCGCGGAGGAGGAGAACCGACGGATCCTCGCGGAGTCCGACATCGACGACTGGGTCCCCCACTACCAGCTGCTGGACTCCCAGGGCCGGGCCGACACCACCCAGCCGCTGCTGGACTGCACCGCGATCAGCCAGCCGGCCACCTTCGCCGGCCTCTCGACCCTGTCGGTCCTGACCTTCAGGGTCGACGACGCCGGGCTGGTGCCGACCTCCTCCGCCGGACTGGTCGCGGCAGGCGACACCGTCTACGCCTCGACGGACCGTCTGATCGTCACCACCTCACCCTGGGGCGGCTGGGTGGTCCCGTTCCTGGACGTCATCGGTCGGCCCGAACCGCGTGAGATGGTCACCGACATCCACAGCTTCGACATCGCCGACCCCACGGCCACCCGCTACGTCGCCTCCGGCTCGGTGCAGGGCACCCTCATCGGACAGTTCGCGCTGTCGGAGGTCGACGGGGTGACCCGGGTCGCGACCACGACCAACCCGGACTGGTTCGGCGGTCCGGGCGGGGACTCCCAGTCGTCGCTGATCACCCTCACCGAGCAGGGCGAGCAGCTGGTCGAGACCGGCCGGCTGGACGGCCTGGGCGTCACCGAGCAGATCCAGGCGGTCCGCTACCTGTCACCGACGCTGGCCGCCGTCGTGACGTTCCGCCAGACCGACCCGCTGTACCTGATCGACACCACCGACCCGGCAGCCCCGACGCTGCTCGGGGAGCTGAAGATCCCCGGGTTCTCTGCCTACCTGCACCCGGTCGCCGACGGCTACCTGCTGGGCGTCGGGCAGGACGCCGACGAGCAGACCGGCGAGACGCTGGGGGCACAGGTGTCGCTGTTCGACATCCGCGACCCCGCCGACCCGCGGCGCGTCGCCCAGCTGGACCTGGGACAGGGGTACTCGCCGGTCCAGGGCGACCACCGGGCGTTCCTGCACTGGACCCCGACCGGGCAGGCCGTCGTGCCGCTGGAGCTGTACGGCTACACCATCAGCGGGACCGGTGAGTACATCGAGGCCCCCGAGCAGCAGTTCGGCGGCGCCGTCGTCATCGGCATCGGTGCGGGCACGCTGACCGAGCAGGCCAGGGTCGCCAGCCGTGAGGCGGCACCGGGGGAGTACGTCCCCGCCACGGTCCGCTCGATCGTCATCGGCAACGAGCTGTGGACGCTCAGCTACGAGGGTCTCAGCCGCTTCTCGTTCACGACGTTCGAGCGGCTGGGCACGACCCGGCTGTAGCTACAGCAGCCCCATCGTGGTCGCGTCGTGCCGCAGCTCGTCGCGGAAGTCGGGGTGGGCGATGGCGATCAGCGCCATCGCCCGCTCGCGCAGGCTGCGGCCCCGCAGCTCGGCCACGCCGAACTCCGTCACGACGTGGTCCACGGTGTTCTTCAGCGTCGTGACCACCGACCCCTTCGCCAGCTGACCGACGATCTTCGACACGGTGCCGTCCCGCGTCGTCGACGGCAGCACGATGAACCCCTTGCCGCCGGGTGAGTACATCGCCCCCCGTGCGAAGTCCGCCTGGCCGCCGGAGGAGGACCAGTAGCGCCCACCGATGGTCTCCGAGGCGCACTGCCCGTACAGGTCGACCTCGACGGTGGCGTTGATCGACATGAACCGCGGCTTCGTGCCGATGACGCGCGGGTTGTTGACCTCCTCGACGGGGTGGAACTCCACGGTCGGGTTGCCGTCGATGAAGTCGTACAGCTGCTGGGTCCCCAGCGCGAAGGTCGTGATGGAGGGCTGGTCGGTGCGCACTGCCCCGGACTGCTCCAGACGCATGATCCCGTCGGCGTACAGCTCGGTGTGGATGTCGAGGTCACGGTGGTCGGCCAGGTCGGCCAGCAGCGCCTCGGGCACGGCGCCGATGCCGACCTGCAGGGTCGCGCCGTCGGGGATCCGCTCGGCGATCAGGCCGGCGATGGTGCGGGCGCGGGCGTCCGGCACCGGTGCGGGGACCTCGACGAGGGGGTAGTCGGCCTCGCACCAGCCGACGACGTCGCGGATGTGGACGCGGTTGCGTCCGAACGTCCGCGGCATCTGCGCGTTGGCCTCGATGAAGAAGGGGACCTCGCCGATGAGGGCGGCGGTGTAGTCACCGCTGGTCCCCAGCGAGAAGAAGCCGTACTCGTCGGGAGGGCTGGCCGACGCCACCACCAGGGGGTCGTGGGTCGACCCGCGCAGCAGCAGCGGGACCTCGCTGAAGTGGTTGGGCACCAGCTCCACGTGCCCCTCGTGGAAGGCCGGCCGGGTCACGTGGGACAGGAAGTAGGAGATGTGGGTCAGGGACGGCCGTGCCCCGTGCAGGTAGGGCCGGTCGTGCAGCGCGTGCATCTGGTGGACCCGCAGCGGGTCCAGGCCGTCCGCGGCCTCCTCCAGCGCATCCATGACGGTGACCGGCTCGCCGTTGGCGATCGGCAGGACCAGGTCCCTGCGTCCCTCGAGGTCGTCCAGGACACCGTCGGCGTCGGTGTGTCGGGCGCGGAGCAGGGCTGCGGTGTTCACAGCCGCCTTCATACCCGTTCAGGTCCCGCGCAGTCGCCTCACCTCGTCGCCAGGACCGCGTCCAGCAGGCCGTCGATCCGGTCCTTGGTGATCCAGGGGTGACCCTCGGCCAGGCCGTCCAGCTTGTCGTGGTCCACCCCGGACCAGAACAGGAACTGCTGCTCGGGGTGTTCGGCGTGCACCCGGGCCATCACCTCGGGCCCGGACACGCGCGGCATCATGACGTCGCACAGCACGACGTCGGGTCGCAGCTGCAGGATGACGTCCACGGCATCCTCCGGCTCGGAGACCTGGCCGACGACCGCGACGCCCGAGACCGACAGGATGCGCTCGGCGAGCACCTGCATCGCCGGGTCGTCCTCGACGATGACGACGGTGAACGGCTCGGGCGCCACCGTGTCCTCGGCGGTCGTGGCACGCGCCGGCACGTGGCGTGCCGGCCCGTCATCCGCCCTGGCCATCCGCTTCGCCTCCAGCATCCGGTTGTCGGCCGTGGCCAACGCCTCCAGACCGACCTCGTCGCGTCCGTCCACGACGGTACTCCCGATGCTGGCCCTGACCACCGCCGGGCCCGAGGTCGTCATGAACGGGGCGGACAGGACCGCGTGGATCCGCTCCACCACCTCCTCGAGCTCGGCCTCGGCCTGGTCGGGGGCCAGCCCCTCGCACAGGACCACGAACTCGTCACCGCCGGGCCTGGCCGCGGTGTCGGCGCTGCGCAGCACCCCCTTCAGCCTGACGGCGCACTGCACCAGCAGCTCGTCGCCCGCCCCGTGCCCCAGCCGGTCGTTCACGGCCTTGAACCCGTCGAGGTCCAGGACGATGACCCCCGTCGCGTTGCCGGTCCGCCGGGCCATCCGCTCTGCTGCCGTCATGCGGTCGGCCAGGTTCGCGCGGTTGGGCAGCCCGGTCAGCGGGTCGAAGAGGGCACGGTGCCGCAGCTGCACCGACTCCGGCGTCGGCTCCACGGACCGGCTGGGACGGCCTGTCCGCAGGACCTCCCGGCGATGACAGGCGTCGGTCCATGCGGCGACGGCGGGGGGGAGCGCGATGGCGGTGACCGCCCACCACGGCGCGTGCCCCAGGAGCGCCAGCGTGACGACCGCACCGCAGAGGGAACCCACGACCGCGGTCAGCAGCCCGGCGCTGATCGCCGGGGTGCGGTCGGGGGCTGACGGGGTCGTCATCACCCTCCTGATCGGTCGTCGCCTCGATGACCTGAGAGTGCGCAGGCGGCGTCTAGGGTGACGGTCGTGTGGGACACCCGGGTGCGCAGCGCCGCCGTGAAGGCGGCCGACTTCCTGCGGCCGGACCTGGCCTCACCCTCCGCCCCGCTGGCGACCGCGGCCTGGCTGGACTCCTTCACGCCGTCGCTGATGCCGCGGACGTCGGTGCTGCAGGGTGTCCTCGGCGGTCTGGCGGTCCTGTCCGCACGGGTCGTCGCATCCACGACCGAACGCCTGCTGTCCCCGCTGCTGGGCGAGCCGACGGACCTGCTGCGACGCCTGCCGGTCCGGGCAGGCGTGGCGGCCGTCGGGCTTGCCCTGGGGCGCATCCCCGAACGCCCCGACGAGCGGCTGTGGGCGGCCGGCCTGCGGGACGGCGGGGAGGCCCTGCGCAGCGTCGCGGTCGGTGGGGTCATCCACGACGTGGGCCGGCATGCCTGGGACCGGCAGCCGGATCGCGACGGGGTCCGCACGGCGGTCGCCACCGCCTCGGTGGTGGCCGGTGTCAGCCTGTGGGCCCGCCGCCGTCTGCAGCAACGGACCGCGGCGGTGGCCCCATGGCCGGTCGAGCAGCACAACTCCCTGCCCGCGGCGACCGGCGTGACCGCCGGCGTCGTGCTGGGGGGTCGCATGCTGGGTGTCGCGGTCGGGCTGACCCGCGCCGGGCTGCGCCGCTGGCTGGGCCCGGCCCGGTCGACGCGGGTCCTGGCCGACGTCATGAACGCCGGGCTGTGGTCGGGGATCGCCGTCGCGGGCTACCACGCCGGGGTGGCCCGTGCGGGCCTGGGCAACGGCAGGGTCGAGCCGGGGTACGACCGTCCGCCCGGACGTCAGGAGGTGTCGGGCGGACCGGGCAGTCACGTGCGCTTCGCCGAGCTGGGCAGGCAGGGACGCCGCTTCGTCACCGACGTGGTGCAGCCCGAGCAGATCGTGCGGGTCATGGGGCCCGGTCCGGTCAGCCGACCAGTCCGCGTCTACGTCGGTCTGGACGCCGAGCCGCTGTACCCCACGGGCCGGGCCGAGGTGGCGCTCGAGGAGCTGGAGCGCACCGGTGCCTATCAGCGCTCGGTCCTGCTGCTCGTGTCGCCCACCGGCACGGGCTGGGTCGACCAGACCCTGGTGGAGTCCGCCGAGCTGTTCACCCGTGGCGACATCGCCACCGTCACGATCCAGTACGGCGCCTTCCCCTCCTTCCTGGCCATGCAGAAGGTGGCCTTGGGACGCAGCCAGTTCCGGCTGCTCCTCCTGGGTGTGCGCGAGCGGCTGCGCGGGGTCCCGCCCGGGCAGCGTCCCCGGGTCCTGGTGTTCGGTGAGTCCATGGGTGCCTGGACCGCCTCGGACGTGATCATGCACCAGGGCATCGGCGGCTTCGACCACTACGGGATCGAGCGGGCCCTGTGGGTCGGCCTGCCGTGGCTGGCCAAGTGGTCCCGCAGCGGCATGATCCGGGGCAGCTCGGACCTGGTGCCCGAGGGCACGGTCGGGGTGTTCGACCGGGTGGCGCAGCTGCAGCAGCTCGGCCGCGCCCAGCGGGACCTGCTGCGCGCCGTGATCCTCAGCCACGACAACGACCCGCTGGCGGTGCTCGGACCCGACCTGGCCGTGCGGCGGCCCGACTGGCTGGAGCGCCCGCGCGGGCGCGGTGTCCCTGCCGACATGCGGTGGACCCCCGTCGTGACGTTCCTGCAGACCGCGGTGGACGCCCTGAACTCGATGGTGCAGGTCCCCGGGGCCTTCACCTCCTACGGGCACGACTACCGCGGTGACATGGCCCGCATCGTGCACGCCGCCTTCGGCCTGCCCGCTGTGGGGGAGGCGACGATGCGCGCCGTCGAGGCGGAGCTGGTGCGCATGGACCTGGCCAGGGCCCGACGGCTGGGCCGTCTGCCCCTCTGAGGGCCCACCGGGAGCAGCAGGTGCGGGGGGCCTGCGTGTCGAACTGAAGCCGGACGGCCGCGACGGTGCGACCGCCTTCGCACTCTTGAAAGAGGCCACCCCGCCATGCGTCGTCCGCTCGTCCTCATCATCGCCATGCTGGCGATCGTCGCCGGGATCATCCCGGCAGCCGCTGAGGAATCCACCCTCCGACAGATGGCCCCCGGTGCCGGTGGGTTCATGTCCTCCAACATCTCCTACGTCGGCACGCTGCTGAGCGACTCCCCGGGCGTGGGTGCCCGCGTGCACGAGATGCCCGACGGCGAACGCCGCTACTACGTCTCCAGCGTCCAGGGGGTGCGGATCTACAACATCGACGACCCGGCCCTGCCCATCCTGATCGGCGCGTTCGAGATCCCCAACTGGGAGAACGAGGACGTCAGCGTGTCCGCCGACGGCAAGACGGTGCTGATGAGCGAGTTCACCGGGACCGGCTACACCTACGTCTTCCAGGTGAGCGACCCCATCGGCCCCCTCGGGCAGGTCACCATCACGATGGGTGACGCGCTGCCCCTGTCCGCAGCCCACATCGTGGACTGCATCGACCCGGCGTGTGACTACTTCTACGGCTCCGAGGGACAGACCTGGGACGCGCGGAACAAGGCCGACGTGCGCGAGCTGCCGGCCGCCCAGAGCTGGGGACCGATCATCCGCAGCGAGCTGGGCGGGTCGTACAACTTCGGCAGCGGGCACAACATCGAGGTGCTGGGCGAGCACGACCACGACGGCGACGGGCAGCTTGAGCTCGTGGCCATGGCCGACACGACCCCCATGGTGATGATGGACGTGACCGACCCGCTGGCCCCGACGGTCATCACGACGTCCGTCAGCGGCGACCACGGCGCCGCGCGGACCGCCTACCAGCACAACAACAAGATGCTGGGCTTCGAGGACTACGTCCCGCGGACCGCCGACGAGCCCGTCGTGCGCGGCGTGGACGGCAAGCCCACCAACCTGCGCACCGGTGAGCTGGTCCTGGGCAACGGCGAGACCAACTTCGGTCCCCGCTGCGGTGCCGGCTCGGGGCCCCTCACCTCGTGGGCGGCGACCGGCTGGGAGCAGGGTCAGCCCATCCGGGTCCTCAACACCTTCCGTCCCGTCAACGGCACCTACGACGGTCCTGACGGCTCGGGCGGCGACCCGGCCGTGAACGCCATCGGCTGCTCGGGCCACTGGTTCGACGTACGTCCCGACGACGCCGACGCCGCTGACACGATCGTCGCGGCGGGCTGGTACGAGCACGGCACCCGCGTGATCCAGGTCGACGGGCAGACCGGCGCCTTCACGCAGCTGGGCTTCTTCCAGCCGGTCGTCGGCTCGACGTCGGCGGCCCACTGGGTGGTCGACGAGGAGGACGGCATCTTCATATACACCGTGGACTACCTGCGCGGCGTCGACATCATGCGGTACGACCCCGAGGCCCCGCTGGACGCGCCGGCGGCGTTCGACGCCTCGTGGTTCGCAGCCGACCCCTCCGTCACCGAGCTCTCGGCGCAGAAGCGCGCGTTCTGCCGCATCGCCGGTCAGGGCCCGGCGACGGCGACGACGGCCCTCACGCCGGCTGCGGTCAGCGCGGTCCTCGACCGCTGACCGGCTGTCTCAGGGACCGTCCGTCCGGACGGTCCCCGAGGCGGCGTCGAGGCGCAGCACGGTCCCCTCGGCCACGCGACGGTGGGCGTCGGTCACGCCGGTGATCGTCGGCACCCCCATCTCGCGCAGGATCAGCGCCCCGTGGGACAGGTCGCCGCCCAGGTGCAGCACCACGCCGTCGACCATGTCGAACGCACCGGCCCAGCCGCCGTCGACGGCGCGTGCCACCAGGATGGCCGGACCGTCGAAGGGCGGCGGACCCACCGGCGGCTCGGTGCACACCCAGGCACGACCGCGGGCCTGCCCGCCGACCAGCGTCCGGCCGCTCAGCAGACCGTCGTCGGGCGCATCGGGGTCGTCGGTGCGCAACGGGGTCAGACGGCCCACCGGGTCCGGCACGTGGATCGCCGCGCGCTCCTCACGTCGGGCGCGGCGGTCCTGCAGCAGGCCGCGGTCCGGCCACCAGCCACGGTCCAGCCAGCGGGCCTCTTCGGTGGTCAGCAGCCACAGGTCGGCGGGGTCGTCAAGCCGCTCCCCGGCGGCGACGAGCAGCCGTTCGCGCACGACCGCGAAGGCACGCATGCCGGTGTCGCGCAGGCCCTCCCTGGCGCTCAGCGACCGGTGGGCGCTGCGCCACACCGGCATCAGGGCGGTGCCCAGCCGTGTGCGCTCGACGGTCGAGCCGCCGCGGCGTCGCTGGCCGGCGCCGTCGACAGCAGCGGCCAGCGCCTGGGGGTCCTCGGCGAAGCGGGGGCGTGCCAGGTCGGACTCGTAGACGCCACGGTGTCCGTGCCGGGCGACCAGCTCGGCCAGCGGCAGGCCTGCCGCGAGGTCCCGCGAGAGGGCACCGGCCGGCGTCGGCAGCCGCCGCTGCACCTCGTCCAGCACCCCGGCGCGGGACAGCAGCTGGACCTGCAGCGCGTGGGCGTTGGCGAGGGCGAACATGCCGGTGACCAGGCCGGCGTACACCGCGCCTGCGGCGTCGACGGCGGCGGTCATCCCCGGGCCACCGGCGTGTGCCAGCTGCAGCAGCTCCGCGCCACGGCGCCGCGCATCCCCCACGGCCGTGGCCTGGCGCGCCGCCATGCGCAGCAGCGCCGGGCTGCTGGCCAGCAGCCGGGACGGCGAGGCGGGGACGGGATCGGACTCCGCCCCGCCCATCGAGTCGGCCAGCAGCGCCGTGGGCAGCCCCCAGGTCCGCAGGATGTCGCGCAGCAACGACAGGTTCAGCAGGGGACGGCCGGCACGCTCGACCATCAGGTCGCGGCCCTTCGGCAGCCGGCCGTCGACGGTGGTGTACCAGCCCAGCAGGTCCGGGCCGCGCTCGATGATCAGCGAGGTCATGAAGTCGCTGGGCAGGTCGGGCAGGATCTCGGCGTGGTTGGCGAGGGTCAGCAGCTCGTCGCGGGTGGTCGGGCGCAGCAGCGGCCGGACCTGCAGCAGCCAGCACACCGCGCCGTCGTCGGCCCATTCGACGTCCCAGCCGGCCGCCGGTGCCCCGCCGAAGGTTCGCCGCACGTCCTGCAGCAGCAGGGCCAGGCGTCCCTCCCACCCGTCGCGGCACGCGCTGCGCCCCAGGTGGTCCAGGCGGGGCAGCAGGACGGACCGGCCCTCGACCTGGCCGCCCACCAGGCCATCGGCGAGCCCGTCGGTCACCTCGACCAGGTCGTCGACGTGTGCATCCTCCAGGACGGCGACACCCGCGTGCCGGGCGTCGACCTGCCGCATCACCAGGACGTCGGCGTGGCGCACGGCCTCGTCGGCGGAGGCGCGCACGGCCCGGACCGCTGTGGACAGGTGCTCGGGGCTGACCTGCAGGATCGAGGTGTAGCGCCCGGCTGCGCTGCTGGCGGCGCCGTCCTCACCGTCGAAGGCGGACCTGACCACCAGCGGTGCCGACAGGTCGGCCAGGCCGGCACGCACCCGGTCGTCGCCCTCCGGTGTGTCGGCGGGGAGCAGCAGACCCTCGGGGACCGGCAGCCCGGCGACCGCGGCCCGGTGCAGCATGCCCGCCTTGGGTGTCCGCGGTGGACGCCCGTCCAGGGTCCGGATCACGCCAGCAGGCTCCGTGCGGTGGCGACCACCACGTCGGCGTAGTGCTGTGGCGTGTCGGTCATCGGGAAGTGGTCCCACCCGGGCACCGTCTGGATGTCGGCGTCGGGCAGCACCTGGCGCATGTCCTCGGCCATGTCGGCGGCCAGCACCCGCTCCTCGGCGCCCCACAGGACCGCCGACGGGATGGTCACGGTGGGCAGGGACCGCCACCAGTCGGCTGTGATGATCTGGAACTGCAGCGCGAAGGCGCTGCACCCCGCGTAGGCGTCGAGCACCGCGTCGACGCGGTTGTCGGGGGTGTCGGGCGCGAAGAACCGGCGAGCGATCAACGGTCGGAACCACTGGTTGGCGATGATGCGTCGTGCGGTCTCGGCGACCGCGGGGCGACGCATCAGTCGCGGGAACAGCCGGGTGTCCAGCCGCGGACCCACGGGGGCGTGCAGGATGACCGCGTCGACCTCGTCGGCGTGCTCGCGCAGCAGCTCCAGGACCCAGGATCCGCCGATGCCGGTGCCCAGGACCACACGTGGACGGGGCAGCTGCTGCAGCTCGGCCAGCAGGGCGCGTGCGTGTCCGGCCATGTCGGCCGCCGCCGGGTCCATCGGCCGGCCACCGAAGCCGGGCAGGGTCGGGGCGTGCAGGTGGACGTCGGCGGGCAGGTGGGGTGCCATCCACCGGAACCGGTCGCCCCCACCACCGTTGCCGTGGACCGCCATCAACGAGATCGCCATGCGCGCAGCCTGCCCCCCGTCGTCGTCGATCA
>JBFKGB010000020.1:0-18135 GCA_041633535.1 Euzebya sp.
ACGACGACCGTGACGGCCGGGTCGGCGCTGGCGCAGGGGCTGGGCGCCCCGACGGTGCCCGGCTCGCTGCTGCGCGGGGAGTCCGCGGACTACGCGACCCAGACCTTCGGCGACCCGTGGGACTACGACAACGCCCTGGATGTGCACACCGACGAGGGACCGGTCATCAACGCGACCGCGATCGGGCTGCGCGACGGGCGGCTGGAGGTCACCTTCGACCGGACCGGCCACTTCCACCAGGTCTGGGGCGGCTGGCCGGGTGGCCTGCGGATCGGCCGGGACGGCCCCGCCAACCCCATCGACGCCAGCCGCTTCACCCGCATGTCCTTCCACGTCCACTCCCCCGTGCAGACGGTCGGGGCGGTCTCCTACCAGACCTGCCCGGACGTCGACGCCGGCTGCACCGGGTCGGTGCCGTTCGTGCTGTCGGGTGAGGGGTGGGACGTCATCACCCTGGACATGACCCAGGGCGAGGGGAACCCGTGGGCCGGTGACATCCAGGCCATCGCGATCACCATCGGGGGCAGCGACACCCGTACCTTCGCCTTCGACTGGATGCGCCTGCACGAGCCCGGCGACGTCGTGAACGTGTCGTGGACCAACCCAGCCCTCACCGGCGAGTCGGAGCTGCGGTGGGACAGCGACGCCGACAGCACCAACAACACGCCCGACCGTCCCGGGTGGGGCGTGCTGGGCACGACGTCGGCGGTGGGGGACTCCGCACCCTTCGACCTGGGCGCCTTCCCGCCGGGGAGCTACCGCTTCCAGGCGGTCAACGGCTCGGCCCGCTCGGCCTGGTCCGCGCCGCTGGTCATCGAGGCCGCGCCGCGCATCGTCATCGACAACCCCGACATCACCGGTGGCGAGGACTACGCCACCGCCGTCCTCGGGGACCCCTGGGACTTCTCGGACCCGGGCGACGTCACCGAGATCCGCAACGTCACCGACATCGCCTTCGCCGACGGGGTGCTGCACGGCACCAACAGCGGCCCCGACCACGGCAACCCGTTCATCGTCCTGCCCGACACCGGCGACCTGCAGGCGGGGCGCTACCACCGCTTCACGATCACGACCTCGTTCGAGGGGGACTTCAGCCTGGACGTCGTCGCCGGCGGCGGCATGCACGGCCGCATCTCGTGGCTGCAGGACGACGGGACCGAGCTGCACCAGACGGCCGAGGTCGTCACCTACTCCGACCGCTCGACCTACACCGTCCCGCTGGGCGACGCCGGCCCCGTCGAGCTGATGGAGGAGGACCTGGGCCCCCAGCCGGGCTGGAACAGCGGGACGGCCACACGCGGTCTGCGCTGGGACGTCAACGAGGACCTGGGTGCGCGCCGATGGCGCATCGACGAGATCCGTCTGGCCGCCGACGACGAGTCCTACGGCGCGGTCGACGTGCAGTGGCACGACGAGGCCCACCAGCCCGGCACCACCGTGACCTTCCACGCCGACACCGACCGGGAGGGCTTCACCGGCCCTGTCATCGCCGCCGACCTGGTCCAGACCGACGGCGCCAACTCGGTGCGCTGGGACACCACCGGACTTGCGCCCGGGGAGTACTGGGTGTGGGCCCAGGCGACCTCGCCCGGCGGCGTGTCGACGACACGCACCTACGCCACCGGTCCTCTGCAGGTCCGCACGCCCGACCCCTCCAAGGTGCCCGAGCCGGACGGGCTGCGGCTCTTCGGTCCGGGACGCGTCGAGACCGCGGTGGCGCTGGCACGCGAGGCCTTCCCCTCCGGTGCCGACGTCGCGCTGGTCGCCACCGCGGGGTCCTTCCCCGACGCGCTGGCCGCGGCCCCGCTGGCGGCGGCCCTGGACGCACCGGTCCTGCTGACCGGGGCCGACGCGCTGCACGCCGCCACCGCCGATGAGCTGCGCCGCCTGGGCGTCGAGCGGGTGGTCCTGCTGGGTGGGACCGCCGCGCTG
This sequence comes from Euzebya sp., assembly GCA_041633535.1. Taxonomy (GTDB): domain Bacteria; phylum Actinomycetota; class Nitriliruptoria; order Euzebyales; family Euzebyaceae; genus Euzebya. The sequence goes on from JBFKGB010000020.1 coordinate 1,933, forward strand.
TCGGAGGCCGTCGCCGCACAGGTCGCCGCGATCGGCCCGGACGTCGTGCGCAGCGCCGGTCCCGACCGGTTTGCCACCGCCGCCGCGACGGCCCGTATGGCCATCGACGCCTGGGCCGACCGGGGGGTGGCCGTCGGCGACCCGCTGGTGGCCCTCGGGTCGACGTTCACCGATGCCCTGGCCGCGGCCAGCCTGGCGGGTCATGCCCGCCGTCCCCTCCTCCTGACCAGCCACGACCGGCTGCCCGCGCCGACCGCACAGCTGCTCGCCGAGCTGGACGCCGGCTCGGCGACCCTGGTCGGCGGCACCGGGGTGGTGACCGACGGGCTGGTCGCCGCGCTGGACGAGCGGGTCGGGACGGTCCGCCGGCTGGCCGGTGCAGACCACGTCGAGACGGCCCAGCTGGTCGCCCGTGAGGCCGTCGCGGCCGGCGCGGACCGCGATGTCGTCGTCGTGGCCAGCGGGGACGCCTTCCCCGACGCCCTGGCCGCCGGTCCGGCCGCGATCGCGCTGGGCGGGGTGCTGCTGCTGACGCCGGCCTCCCACGCCGCCGCCCCGACGGTGGACTTCATCGCCGAGGCACCCCTCAGCCGGCTGCACATCGCCGGCGGCACGGCCGCGGTGTCCTCCGCAGCGGCGACCGCGCTGGCCGACGCCGCCGGCTGACGCCACCCTGACCCGGCCTGCCCCACCCTGACCCGGCCCCGACCGCCCGACCAGGCCCGACCGCCCTCTCGACCCACCCGTGGATGGGAACCGTTCCCGGGTGGACCCAGAGGGGCCCCGGGAAGGGGGCGTGGGCGCCCTCTGGGCACCTGACGGGCCTGGGTGAACGCGGCTAAGTGGGTCGAGAGGGCGAGACCAGCGCTGGGTGCAGAGGGCAGGACCGGCACCGGGTCGAGAGGGCAGGACCGGCGCCGGGTCGAGAGGGCAGGACCGGCGCGGGTCAGGCCCGGCCGGGCGCGGCGATGAGGGGGACCAGCATCTCGGCCTCGGTCAGGCTGCCGTGCCGGGAGGCCATCAGGTCCTCGCGCGGCGTGGCGGGATCGCTGAACCCGACGTCGGCGAAGGGGGCCAGCACCACGTCGCCGACCCGGCGACGGTGGTGGGCGGGTCCGCCGGGGCCCAGCCAGCCGTCGTCGAACAGCTCCTCACGGCTGAACACCCAGGACACGTCGCCGTAGCTGTCCATGCAGGCCTTCAGCAGGTCCTCGGACTTGTTGGGCCGTGCGTACAGCGACCGGAACCGGCTCTCGCCGGCGTGGCGACGGACGAAGCGGTCGACCTCCTCCGTCGAACGGATCCCGTCGGGGCCCACCGCGACATGGCCGTGGTCCGCCGTGATGACCAGCGCACCGTCGCGGGGCAGCAGGTCCAGCAGCTCCCCGACCAGGCGGTCGGCGTCGCGCAGCTCGGCCGTGAACGCCGGGCCGGTCAGCCCGTGGGCGTGGGCGACCTTGTCGATGCCGTCGTAGTAGGCGTAGACGACACGGGCGTCGGCGGCCAGCGCCGCCTGCACCTGTGTCCGCAGCACCGCCGGGGTCTGGTAGCCGCGCAGCCCGCCACCGGCCAGATGGGCGTCGGTGAAGCCGGTCCCCTCGAACTCGGCGCGCACCACCGTCGGCACCGGACGGCCGTTGAAGGCCGCGACCGGCTGCAGCACCTTGGCGTCGGGGCCCTGGCGGCCCCCGTCCATCCGCCAGCGCAGGACGTTCAGCACACCCTGCTCCAGCCCGATCCGGTAGCCGAGCAGCCCGTGCTCGGCCGGGGTCAGCCCGGTGGTGATGCACGGCAGTCCGGTCGCGGTGGTTGAGGGGACCCCACACGTGATGGCCGACCCCTCCATGGCGGTCATGACGGGCAGGTGCTCGGCGTTCGCACGTCGAATCTCCTCACCAAGGCCATCGAGCACCAGCACGACGACCCTGCTGGCGAACGCCGCGACCCCGGGCAGCCAGTCCGGCGCGACCGGCGCCTGCAGCGCCGGCAGGACCCCGCCGATCCACGCCCCTCCGTAGTCCGGCCTGATCGGCTGCGGTCGAGGGGTGGGGGCTGAGGTGGCTGACACCGGGCCAGCCTACGATCCGCTCCGTACACTCAAGGTCATCCAGATGGGGTCCGCCGAGAAGCTGTTCGCACGTCACATCCTCCCCGCGGTCCTCGCGGGTCTCTTCGTGCTGCCGCTCATCGCCATGCTGCTGGGCAGCCTGCGACCGGTCGGGGCCCCGCCGCCGACCGGGCTGGAGCTGATCCCGCCGGGCGCGACGTTCGAGGGCTTCCGCCGCCTGACCCAGCTGCTGCCCGTCAGCACCTACCTGCGCAACTCGGTGGCCGTCACCACCCTGGCGGTGCCGCTGAGCGTCCTGGTCGCGGCGCTGGCGGGCTTCGGCATCCGTCTGCTGGACCACCGGGCCAAGGTCACCGCCGTCGTGGCAAGCCTGCTGGTGATGCTGGTGCCCGCCAGCGCCCTGTGGGCCACCCGGTTCAGGGTCTATGCGACCCTCGAGCTGATCGGCTCGGTGCTGCCGCTGGTCGCCCCCGCGCTGCTGGGCACCACCCCGTTCCTGGTGCTGATCTACGCGTGGGCGTTCCACGGCATCCCCGACAGCCAGCTGCACGCCGCACGGCTGGAGGGCGCCAGCACCTGGACGGTCTGGCGGCGCATCGCGATGCCGCAGGTGCGGGCCGCGACGCTGGCCGTCGCCGTGCTGGCCTTCACGTTCCACTGGGGCAACTTCGTGGACGCCCTGCTGTACCTGCGCGGTCAGGAGAACTACACCCTGCCGCTGGGCCTGGACACGCTGAAGCTGCTGCGCCCCACCGAGTTCCCCCTGCTGCTGGCCGGCGCGGTGGTGTTCACCGTCCCCAGCATCGCGGTGTTCCTGCTGGCCAACCGCCTGTTCGACGACGACCCCGCCCGCACCCTGCGTGGCGGTACCCACTAGAAGGACCCCTGACGACGATGACCCGTTCCGCGCGCCGCTCCCTGAGCGCCCTCACCCTCCTGCTCGCGCTGGTGGCCACCGCATGTGGTGGCAGCAGCGCTGATGAGGAGTCGAGCACCGGCGATCCCACCGACCCGACCAGCATCGAGGTCGTCCTGTTCGGCGGCCCTGCCGAGGTCGCCGGCTACACCCGCATGATCGAGGCGTTCGAGGCAGTGAACCCGGACGTGGACGTGCTGCTGAGCCCGGTGGCGAAGCAGGACGACCTGCTGGCCAACCTGACCACTGCCTTCGCCGGCGGGCAGCCGCCGGACCTGTTCCTGGTCAACTACCTGAAGTACGGCCAGTTCGCCGCCCAGGGGGTCCTGGCCGACGTCCAGCCGTACCTGGACGCCAGCGAGCAGATCGCCGAGGCCGACTTCGCCGAGCCGTCCATGGACGCCTTCCGCTTCGACGGCGAGAACCTGACCTGCATGCCCCAGAACATCTCGACGCTGCAGGTCTACTACAACGTCGACCTGTTCGACGCGGCCGGGCTGGACCACCCGACCGCCGGCTGGACGTGGGAGGACTTCCTGGCTGCCGGACGGGCGCTCACCGTGCCCGAGGACGGCCAGTACGGCATCGGCGTCGAGGCGTCCGTCCAGCGGATCGCCCCGTTCATCTGGTCCGCCGGCGGTGACCTGGTCGACGACCAGCTGGCCCCAACCACCCTGACGCTGGACGACCCGGACACCCGGACCGGCCTTGACTTCTTCCTGGACCTGCAGCTGGAGGAGGGGGTGGTCCCGCCGGACGTCGAGGAGCAGTCGCTGGAGTCCGAGGAGCGGTTCATCGCCGGCCAGCTCGGCATGTACCTGAACAGCCGCAAGTCCGTCCCGACCCTGCGCGAGAGCATCAGCGACTTCACCTGGGACGTCGGTCCGATGCCGACCGCACCGGGAGGCACCCCGACGACGGTGCTGCACGGTGACGCCTACTGCATGTCAGCCGCCGCCCAGCCCGACGTGGCGTGGCGTCTGGTCGAGTTCGCCATGGGGGTCGAGGGCCAGACGATCCTGGCCGAGAGCGGTCGCACCGTGCCGTCGCGGCTGGACGTGGCCAACTCCCCTGCCTTCCTGGAGCCCGAGGAGCCACCTGCCAGCGCGCAGGTGTTCCTGGATGCCATCCCGACCGTCCGGTCGCTGCCCCACACGGCAACCTGGTCACAGATGCAGAACGAGGTCGACGACCAGCTCGAGGACGTCTTCTACGGACGGGTCGACCGTGAGGAGGGGATCGCGCGGATGATCGAGACCGCGGAGTCCATCTTCGCTCTCGAGCTGCCGCAGTGACGGAGGGGGCCACCGGCCCCGGCACCCCGGTCGCCTGGCGGTCGGTGTCGCGGATCCACGACGGCCGCCGGGGCGCCGCGGCCGTCACCGCGCTGGATGACCTGACGCTGGACGCCCGTCCTGGTGAGCTGCTGGTCCTGGTGGGCCCCTCCGGCTCGGGCAAGTCCACGGCGCTGCGGGTGCTGGCCGGGATCGAGCCCGTCCAGGGCGGCACGGTCACGATCGGCGACACCGACGTGACCGCGGTGCCGGCGCACCGCCGCGACGTCGCGATGGTCTTCCAGGACCTGGCGCTGTTCCCCCACCTGGACGTGACCGGCAACATCCTGTTCGGCCCCACCGTGCGGGACATGCCGGCGGAGGAGCAGCAGAGCCGGCTGCTGACCGTCAGCCGTCAGCTGGGCATCGAGGAGCTGCTGACCCGACGACCCAGCGAGCTGTCGGGCGGGCAGCGCCAGCGGGTCGCCATCGCCCGCGCGATGGTGCGTGAGCCGGCGGTCTTCCTGCTGGACGAGCCCCTGTCGAACCTTGACGCCCGGCTGCGCGTGGACGCCCGCGCCGAGATCGTCGCGCTGCAGCAGCGCCTGGGCACGACCATGGTGTTCGTCACCCACGACCAGGCCGAGGCGATGACGATGGGGCACCGCATCGCGGTGCTCCGCGACGGCAGGCTGCAGCAGGTCGGCACCCCACGCGAGGTCTACGACCAGCCGGCGACCATGTTCGTCGCCACCTTCCTGGGCGCCCCGCCCATGAGCATCCTGCCGGGCGACACCCCGCTGGCCCGCGTCGGCGCCGGCCGGCAGGTGGGCGTCCGGGCGGAGGACCTGCGGGTCCACGACCAGGACCGGACCGACGGTCTGCCCGCCCGCGTGGTGACCCGCCACGACCTGGGCAGCGAGGTCGTCCTGCACGTCGACACCGCCGTCGGCGACATCGCGGTCCGCCTGCCGACCAGCGACCGGACCGCGCCGGGCGAGCGCGTGCGGCTGACCGTCGCGGACCCCTCCCGCCTGCACGTCTTCGACGCCACCAGCGGCGCCAGGGTCAGCGGTGTCTGAGGCCCCGGGAGTCTCGCGCGGCGCCGCCGCCCGCTTCCTGTCCCCGTTCATGGTCGGGGTCGTGCTGCTGGTCGTCGTCCCGGCCACGCTGACGGGCTGGTACGCCTTCACCAACGCCACCGGGCTGAACAGCCCGACGTTCAACGGCCTGACCAACCTGCGGCGCATGCGCACCGACCCGTTCCTGCCGGCGGCGATCCGTGCGTCCCTGATCCACGTGGCGCTGGCCGTCCCCCTGCGTCTGCTGGCCGCCACGGGCCTGGGTCTGCTGCTGGCCGAGCCCCGCCGGGGCGGTCGCTGGTACCGGGTCGCGGTCTACACCCCCACGGTGGTCCCCGACATCGCACTGGCGCTGCTGGCCCTGTGGGCCTTCAACCCGCTGTACGGGCCGGTGAACCGGCTGCTCGGGGCCGTCGGCGCGCCGCAGCCCAGCTGGCTGGCGACCCCCTGGGGGGCACGGTGGGCCGTCATCCTGATGCTGCTGCTGCCCATCGGCGAGGCGTTCCTGGTCGTCATGGCGACCCGCCGGCAGATCCCCGGGTCGTTGTACGAGGCGGCGGCGCTGGAGGGGTACGGACCCGTGGGCCGGCTGCGGCGGATCACCCTGCCGCTGCTGGCTCCGGTGCTGGTGCTGCTGGCCATCCGTGACGTGATCCTGACGCTGCAGGTCAACTTCGTGCCCGGCTACCTGCTGACCGACGGCAAGCCCGGCAACGCCACGCTGTACCTGCCGGTGTACATCTACGACCAGTCCTTCGAGTTCTCCGGCTTCGGCTACGCCGCGATGATCACGCTGGCGATGATGGCCGCCACCGGGGTGCTGATCACGCTGATGGTGCTGCTGGCCCGTCGCTGGGGTCTGCTGCGCTGACCTCTGCGTCGTCCTGGGCTGTGTCCTGGGCTGTGTCCTGGGCCTGGTCGGTCGACGTTGACGGCTCGGCCGTGGCCCGCAGGATCCCGGCGCCGACGGTCAGCAGCAGCAGGACCATGCCGAACCACAGCAGCGGGTTCTGCCCCTGCGCCACCAGGCGGTCGGACCCGTCGGAGGAGAACACGACCGCCGCCAGCACGACGAGGGAGAGGACCGAGAGGCCCACGACGACGCGGCGGCCCGCCACACCCGGTCGGCTGTTCGTCGGTCGCGGTGGCACCAGGGGCGCGAGCCGAACAGACGCCGCCTGCTCCGCCTCCGATCCGTCCGCCTCGACCGCCGGTTCGGGGTCCGCCTCCGCCGCCGGTTCGGGGTCCGCCTCCGCCGCCGGTTCAGGCTCTGCCTTCGCCGCCGGTTCGGGGTCGGTGTCGACATCGACCACCGGTGCGGGGTCGGCCTGGGCCTCGACCGCTGGTCCAGGCTCGCCCTCGACCGCAGGTGCATGGCCCCCCTCGACCTCGGGTCCAGGGTCGGGCTCGACCGCAGGTGCAGGGTCGCCCTCGACGGCAGGTGCACGGTCGCCCGCGGCGGCGGAGCCGGGGTCGGGCTCTGCCGCGGGTTCGGGGGGCGCGGACCCGTCGTCGACCGTCGCTGCCGGCGCGGCCGGGTCGTCGGTCCCGGATGCCGACGGCTCGGCGCCCGTCACCTCGGCCCACGCGGCACGGACTGCAGCGTCCACCTCCTCGACCTGCAGGTCCAGGATGATGGCGACGTCGTGGGGGTCCAGGCCGACCTCCTCCACCAGCACCACGGCCTCGACCTCGGGCGTGCGCCGCTCGTCGGTGTCCATCAGCCAGTGCGTGAGGGCGTACAACTCGATCTCGTCCTGCACGTCGGACTCGACCGCCGCCTGGGCCACCTGGTCCAGGACGTCGCCGATCCGCCCGTCCGGGATGAACACCCGCAGGTAGGTCGTCAGCTGCTCCTCTGGGAAACGCACGGCCCCCATGGTGCGCCATCCGGGGCCTCTGCACCGTGCACCACCGCAGGTAGGGTCTTGCGATGCCCCAGATGGACAGCCCGCCAGCACTGCAGGACCGCCCGCGGTTCCCCGAGGGGATGGCCGACGTGGCCAGGGACCTGGACCAGATCTTCCGGGCCACGCCGATGTACGCGACCCTCGGCATCGACCTGCAGGACTGGGGTCCCGGATGGGCACGCCTGCGGCTGGCGCCCACGCCCGCGCTCGGGAACCTCGCCGGTTCGCTGCACGGAGGGGCGACCTTCGCGCTGGCCGACGCGGCGTTCGAGGTGGCCTGCAACTCCTACGGACGGCTGGCCGTCGCCCTGGAGACGTCGTGCCACTACCACTCGCCCGCACCCCTCACCGGCACAGTGACCGCCGACGCGTGGGAGCTGTCACGCGGGGGACGCACCGCCAGCTACCGGCTGCAGGTCGTCGACGACACAGGGACGGTCCTGACGTCCTACCTGGCGCTGGCCTACCGCACCAGCCGCCTGCATGTCGCGGCCGAGCGTCTTCCTGACGGCTGGGGATGACGGACACGCCAGGGAACTCCTCCCCCATCCGTGACGACCCCTCCTGTACGACGATGGAGCAGAGAGGGTGAGGGACGATGCCGAGACCGATCGACTGGCCACGCTGGCCCGCGACGGCGACGCCGACGCGTTCGAGGACCTCTGCCGGCTGCTGCGCGACGACGTGTGGCGGTACTGCTACAGCCTTCTGGGTGACCGGGAGCAGGCGTTCGACGCCTCCCAGGACACCTTCCTCCGCGCCGTCAGGGGCATCCGCCGATGGCGCGGCGACGCCCCCGCACGGGTCTACGTCCTGTCGCTGGCACGGCGGGCGGTGGCGGACCTGCTGCGCGGCGAGCAGCGACGGCGACGCAACGACGCCATCGCACGGTCGACGACCCCGACCGCCACGCCGGCCCGGACGGGCACCGTGGACGTCGCCGAGATCATCAACGGGCTGGACGACGACCAGCGACAGGCCTTCGTGCTCACGCAGGTGCTGGGGCTGTCCTACGAGGAGGCCGCAGACGTCGCCGACGTCGCGGTCGGCACCATCAGGTCACGGGTCTCCCGCGCGCGTGCGCGGCTGAGCGACGCGATCAACCAGGCAGAACAGGGCTGAGGACATGCGCAACGACCACAACCGCCCCGCCGAGGACCGCGAGTCCCGTGCGATCGCCGGCTATCTCGACGGTCTGGGGCACGCACCACCCGCGGTGACCGCCGCGGCGGTGTCGGCCTTCCGCCAGACGGTGGAGCCACGGGCCGCCTGGGACATCCCGCGCGTGGCCCTGCTGCTCAGCGGGATCGCCGGGGTGCTCCTCGACGTCGGTGTGCTGCTGGGCACGGCGACCCACACCAGCCGTGACGTCGCGGTCCTGCACGTCGCGATGGCGCTGGGCCTGCTGGTCGCGGCCTGGCACCCCGAGCGGTACGCGCGGGGTCTTGCGCCGGTGGTCGCGATCGCAGCGGTCCTGCTGTTCCTGCCCGCGACGACGGGCGCGGTCACGAGCACGGCCGAGGAGCTGAGCCACCTGCCGGTGATCGTCGGCGCCGCGGCCCTGCTGCTGGGTGGCTGGGGTCGCCCCCACCGCCGCTCCCGGCGCGGGGTGGGAGTGGTGGCGAACCGCTAGCGTGGCCGCGTGCGACGACCCGGACCGCTGACGACCCTCGGCCTGGCCGCGGCGCTCCTCACGGCTGGCTGCGCAGAAGCGCAGACCACCGAGGTCCCGGCGGCGACCGCGGACTGCGGTCCGGTTGAGTTCCCGGCCCTGCAGTTCGGCAGCCACCTCCTCGGTGACGCCGAGCCGCCCGTGCCCTACTCCTCGGTGCCACCCAGCAGCGGCTGGCACGCCTCAGGCGCCCCACCCATCGGTGTGTTCGACCGGCCACTGAGCGAGCCCGAGCAGGTGCTGGCCCTGGAGGCCGGCGGGGTCGTGGTGACCCACAACGCGATCGATGACGCGTCGCTGGACGCGCTGCGCAGCCTCGCGACCGACGACTTCCCCGACCGGCTGGTCGTGACGCCCTACAGCGACATCCCTGCCGGCACGCTGGTGTTCACCTCGTGGGGGGCCCAGCAGCGCTGCGACGCCCTGGACACAGCAGCGTTGCAGCGCTACGTCGCTGCGTACGCCACGGACATGACGACCTTCGAGGAGCCGACGACGAACTGACGCCCGCGGGGCCCTGCAGGTGTCGGACGCGGGTGCCGGCTACGGACGGATCGAGCGGGCCCGCGCGACGGCCAGGTCACCCGGACGCACGGACCGCGCCACGCGGGCGTCGGTGTCACGCGGGCGGATGGCTGAGGCGAACGCGATGGCCTCGGGGACGGTCTCGCCGCGGCCACGCAGCACCGCCCCGTAGCTGGCCGCCGCCAGCAGGATCAGCATCGCGAAGGTCGTGGCGTACCAGGACGGCTGGACGATCGAGAGGGTCGCTGCGGCAACGTCCTGCACCGGCTCGACGACACCCATGAGGGTGCTGGCGGCGATCGGTGCCGCGCCCAGGGGACCGTTCGGCTGGATCTGCTGACCGGCGATCTCGGGAGCAAGGACCAGCGGGGCAGCACCGTCGAAGGCGGCCATCTCGTTGGTCAGGGGCTGCGTGGCGGTCCCCAGCGAGGGGACGATCTGCGGACCGTAGGCGGCCGCCGGGGGTGCGTCAGGGGCAGGCGCCTGGGCCTCGGCCTGTGCAGGGGCGGGGTCTGCGGCGGCCGGTGCGGCCTCGTCCGCGCGGGGCTCCGGCTGGGGTGCGACCGGCGGGGCCGCGACCTCCTCGGCCTCGTTGCCCTCGGCCTCGACTGCGGCAGGCTCCTCGCTGGCGGGTGCCTCGCTCGCCGGGGCCTCGGTGGGCCCAGGAACGGTGGGGACGGCGACCTCGTCGCCGATGGCCTCGACCGGACCGGGCTCTGCCGTGGGCTCGGCGGTCGGCTCGGCCGTGGGCTCCGCCGCGGGCTGCTCGGCAGGTGCCGCCAGGCGCGTCATGGGCTGGGGCGCCTCCTCCTGCGCGCCGACACCGGCGGGGAGGAGCATCACCGCGAGCACGAGCAGCGCGAGGATGACGGTCGAACGGCGCTCGGTCGCGCCAGTGAGATCCTGCATGAGTCGTCGTGCCCTCGAACGGTAGTCCATGGCTCCACTCCTCGGTTCGGCGGTGCGGAGCCTGTCGACTCCGGAGACTAGCGGCTGGGGGCGGGTCGGTTCCACACCCCCCTCCACCCCAACCATCGGCAGGATCCTCCACATCTGAAGCGTTCGGTCCAGACGGCGCCTGGAGCGATCCTGACACATCGCACCTGTAGCGTTCCGGCCAGATGATCGTCGTGTCGTGGAACGTGAACTCCCTGGGCGCCCGCATGCCGCGCGTCCTCGAGCTGCTGGCCGAGCTGCGCCCCGACGTGGTCTGCCTGCAGGAGACCAAGGCCCGACCGGACGGGTTCCCGCACCTGGAGCTGCAGATGGCCGGCTACACCGCCCTGGAGCACTCCAGCGGCGGACGCAACGGGGTGGCCCTCCTGGTCCGCAACGACCTGGCCCCCCGTGACGTCGTGACCGGCCTGCCCGGTGAGCCGCTGCCGGAGGAGGCCCGCTGGATCGAGGCAGAGGTCGACGGCGTGCGGGTCATCAGCGTGTACGTGCCCAACGGACGAAGCCTGGACGACGCCACGTTCCCCGACAAGCTGCGGTTCCTGGAGCGGATGACCGACCGGGTCCGGGCGCTGGGGGACACGCCGCTGGTCGTTGCGGGCGACTTCAACGTCGCACCCTCCGACCTTGACGTCTACGACCCCGTCCGCTTCGTCGGATCGACCCACACCAGCGCGCGCGAGCGCGAGCTGCTGGGCCGCCTGACCGACCTGGGCCTGCGGGACGTGCACCGACACCTGCGGCCCGACGAGCAGCGCTTCACCTGGTGGGACTACCGGGGTGGGAACTTCCACAAGAACCTGGGCATGCGGATCGACCTGTTCCTGGTCAGCCAGGGCCTGGTGACGGACCAGACGGGCTACGACGTCGCCCGCACCTACCGGAAGGGCCCACGCCCCTCCGACCACGCCCCCATCGTCCTGTCGATCGGCTGACGCGGCGCGATGTGTCGATGACACTGCGCAAGGGTAAGGCTGATGGGCGGGTTGCCACGTAGACCACCCGGGTATGCTTGCTCCAACTAACGAAACGCTAGTCACTGCTAACAGAGGGAGGAGGTCCCGTGCTCGTCACCATACGCCGCGTCGGAGAGAACGCGCTGCGCGTCATCGCTGACATGCTGACCGACGACACGCTCCTGCCGGGGGCAGAGGACGAGTCCGTCGACGCCACGATCGTGTTCGCCGACATCGAGAGCTTCTCCGACATGGTCGCGCGTGAGGGTGACGAGATCGCCAACCGCGTGCTTGATGCGCTGGACGACGCCGTGGAGGCCGCCATCGACGGGACCTCCTGCCGTGTCGTGAAGCGCCTCGGCGACGGCGTCATGATCGCGACCGAGGACCCTGGCGACGGCGTCATCGCCTCGGCCGCCCTCCCCCGCGCCTTCTCCGCAGCGATCGGCCCGCTGCCCGTCAACCTCCGGCTGCGCGTCGGCGCCCATCGGGGTGTCGTGCGGCGCCGCGGTGACGACCTGATCGGCTACCACGTCAACGTGGCGGCCCGTGTCGCCGAGCAGGCGCTGGGTGGGAGCACCCTGATCACCGGTGCGCTGCACGACTCCGTGCTGCTGTCCCACCGGCTGCTGGCCCAGCCCGTCGGCGACCTGGTCGCCAAGGGTGTCCCCGAGCGGCCGCCGCTGTACAGCCTGATGGAGTCCCCGACGACGGAGAGCCCGGCCGCCTGAGGCCTCAGACGCCGAAGGTGACCGCCATGTCGTCCAGCTGGACCGCGGCGAAGGGGCGGCGACCCGACAGGAAGCCCAGACGTCCGTCCGCGCGGACGGCCATCGAGCCGTGGCCCAGCGTCACCTTCGCCTGCAGCCGTGTGCGGCTGCGCACCTCGGTGCCGTCGGGGCGCTCCTGCAGCAGCGTCCAGGACGCCCATGGTCGGCCAGGCAGTCGGCGGCCGGGTCGGAAGGTCGCCTGCACGTCGTCCTCGGCGCCAGGCTGCGCGGGCCCGCACGCGAAGCTCCTGCCGTCGAGCAGCCCGAAGGCAGCCAGGTCCTTCGGGATCGCCCACAGCGCACGACCACCGGCGACCGAGACGGGCTCATCGACCCAGATGTCGGTCACCGTCTGGTGGATGCGCCAGCCGTCCCACACGTGGACAGCCGCCAGCAGCTCACCGTATGACAGCACGCCGCCGGGCCCGTAGCGGACCCATGCGGTGCCGAGGACCGAACGGCCCGCCACCGACACGGGCCGGGCGGCCCGCGGGACCCGGTCGGCGACCAGGGCGGTGGGGACGTTCCACAGCATCAGCGTCATCTGCCCCTCCAGGTGCCAGGGGGCCGGCGGGTAGCCGATCGCGTCGGCGTCCTGCGGGTCGGTCAGCTGGGTCATCGATGCTCCGGACGTGAGGGGGCGGTCAGGCTACCGTGCGGCCGATGGCGCACGGGCACGCACTCCACGACTTCCTCGCCGACCACGGCCGTGTGGTGGTGTTCACGGGTGCAGGCGTGTCGACCGAGTCCGGGATCCCCGACTTCCGCTCACCCGGTGGGGTGTGGACGCGCTACGACCCACGTGACCTGACGTTCCAGCGCTACGTGGAGTCCCCCGACGTCCGGGCCCTGACGTGGGCGATGCGGCGAGAGTTCTTCGCGACCGACGCCCGACCCAACCCGGCCCACCACGCGATCGCCCGACTCGAGCAGGAGGACCGCAGCCCCGGCGTCATCACCCAGAACATCGACGGCCTGCACCGTGCCGCGGGCTCGTCCACGGTCGTCGAGCTGCACGGCACGGCACGGACCGTCGGCTGCATCGGCGCCGCACCCCGCGGAGGTGTGCCCGACGGGTGTGGCTTCGCCGCCGACACCACCTGGGCGTTCGACAGGATCGACGCCGGCGTGGCCGACCCGTCGTGTCCCCGCTGCGGCGGGCTGGTGAAGTCCGCCACGATCAGCTTCGGGCAGGCGATGGACGAGTCGGTCATGGATGCCGCCTACCGGCTGATCGACGTCGCCGACGCGATGCTCGTCGTCGGTTCCTCGCTGGAGGTCCACCCCGCCGCCGGCCTGCCGTCGCTGGCCCTGGGACAGGGCATGGGGCTGGCCATCGTCAACGCCGAGCCGACCGTGCAGGACGACCTGGCCGACGTCGTCGTGCACGGCAGGGCCGGCGAGGTCCTGCCCGGGGCCGTCGCTGCCGTCCTGGGCTGACCCACGCGGACCGTGCACCGGAAAACGGACGACGGACCCGTGGTCACGGGTCCGTCGTCGCAGCTCTGTGTGGGGGTCGGGGTCACCGACCCCGGCTGGGCGCTACTCCCAGGCCGCCACCTTGGGGTGGTCGATGCCCGAGGCCCCGACCTTCGCCGCGCCACCGGGCGAGCCCACGCCCGCGACCGAGTCCTCGAAGTACTCGGCGTTCCACGGGGTGAACTCCTTCCACTCGTCCGGCACGTCGTCCTCGTAGAAGATGGCCTCGACGGGGCAGGCCGGCTCGCAGGCGCCGCAGTCCACGCACTCGTCGGGGTGGATGTACAGCATCCGGTCACCCTCGTAGATGCAGTCGACGGGGCATTCCTCGATGCAGGCCTTGTCCTTCACGTCGATGCACGGCTCGCAGATCGTGTAGGTCATTCCGGCGCTACTCCTGTTGCTCGATCGCCCACGCGATCGGTTGCGGTCGTCGATGGTGGCCTGCACGGCCAACCAGATCGCGGCCTGGCGGCCACGTCTGGCCGACACCATACCCTGTGGTGACACCGATGAACGTACAGACCACCGCTTCCGACGGGACAGTCCTGCAATGTCGGCTTCGTCCGGCGGTGGGGACCCCCCGCGGCACCGTGCTGCTGCTGCACCCGCACCCCGCGTTCGGCGGCCACATGGACGTGTGGCTGCTGCCGACCATCGCCGCGCGCCTGGCCGAGGACGGCTGGGCCAGCCTGCGGCTGAACTTCAGGGGGGTGGAGGGGTCCACGGGCACCCAGACCGGCGGGGTGTCGGAGCACCTGGACGCACAGGCTGGTCATCAGCTGCTGGTCGACACGGTCCCCGACGTGCCGCGTGCCGTGGTCGGCTGGTCCTTCGGCGCGATGGTCGGCCTGCGGCTCGGTCGTCGCGTCGACGCCTTCGTGGGGATCGGGACACCGACCCGCCACCTGGCCGAGGTGCCGCTGGCCGGCCCCCTGGTCCCCGACGAGCTGCCACGCCACCGCACCGTCGTCGTCGGCGAGCACGACCAGTTCTTCCCACCCGACTCCGTGGACGTGCTCAGCCCCGACGTCGTGGTGCAGGTCCCCGATGCCGACCACTTCATGTTCGACCTCGACCACGCCGTGGCCCAGCTGGTCGCCGACGCCCTGCGTCCGGCGCTGGCCCCACCCGACCGCGACAGGAGCACGACATCGTGAACACCCCCCGACTGCACGGCCGCTACGTGGTGCGGATCACCGCCGAGGACGTCGGCTCGCGCGTCAGCGTGCGCAGCCGCATCGGCGAGGACGCCGACGGCCCGACCTTCAGCGACACCCTCGGGGTGCTCGAGGAGTGGGCGCACGGGACGCTGCGCATCCGCCGCAGGGACGGGTCGCTGGCCGAGGTGCCCGAGGCCACCATGGTGGCCGGCAAGACCCTGCCTCCTCCCCCGGAGCCCCGCGCCGTCAGGAGATGATCTCGTCGCCGATCCGGTGCACCCAGATGCGGCTGGTGCCGCCGAGGGACCCCGGCGGGCCGGTGACCAGCACGATCGTGTCGCCCACCCCTGCCCAGTTGCCGTCGACGAGCACCTGCTCGGCAGCCTGCAGCAGCTCCTGCGCACGATCCTTCATGGGGACCAGCGCCGCCTCGGTGCCCCACATCATCGAGGTGCGACCGCGGGTGCGGGTCGAGGGGGTCAGCCCCACCAGCGGCATCTCCGGCCGCATCTTGCTGACCAGCTGGACCGACCAGCCGGTCATCGAGAAGACGACGATGGCCTGGGCGCGCACGTCGCGGGCGACCTGCACCGCGGACTGGGCGACGACCCGGCTGACGCTCAGCTCGGAGTGCGGCGGGGGTGAGGGGTGGACCAGGTGCGGCGACCGCTCGGCGACCTCCACGATCCGGGCCATGGTGCGGACGGCCTCGACGGGGAACCGGCCTGCGGCCGTCTCGCCGGACAGCATCACGGCGTCGGTGCCGTCGAAGATGGCGTTGGCGACGTCGCTGGCCTCGGCACGGGTCGGCCGGGGCGAGTTGATCATGCTGTCCAGCATTTCGGTGGCGGTGATGACCGGCCGTGACTCCGCGTTGGCCTCTGCGATGATCTCCTTCTGGATGGCCGGCACGCGCTCGGGACCGATCTCGACCCCCAGGTCGCCACGCGCGACCATCACGGCGTCGGTCACGTCGATGATGTCGGTCAGCCGCTCGATGGCCTCGGGCCGCTCGAGCTTGGCGATGACGGGGGCCTCACCACCCAGGTCCTGGATCCGCTTGCGCACGTCGTGGATGTCGTCGGGGCCCCTGACGAAGGACAGCGCCACCCAGTCCACGCCCAGCTCCATCGCGAAGGCGAGGTCCTCGAGGTCCTTCTCGGTCAGGCACGACGCCGACACCGCGACACCCGGCAGGTTGAGGCCCTTGCGGGACTTCGCCAGCCCGCCCGCGACGACCCGGGCCTTGACCAGGCCCCCCTCGATCCGCGAGGCGACGAGCCGTAGCGACCCGTCGTCGATCAGCATCAGCGACCCCGGCACCACGTCCTCGGCGAGGGATTCGTACACCACCGGCAGCACGGGAAGGCCTTCGCTCTCGTAGCTGTCGAGGGTCTCCTTGCCCGGGTGCAGGTAGACCTCTGAACCCGTCGG